>DASTAO010000076.1:0-25680 GCA_035712525.1 Kapaibacterium sp. (SeqCode) | reverse complement strand
AGTTTGGGCATTCGAAATAGCGGGCAGGCAGAATAAAGAGAAAAATATTGCGGCGCAAATGGACATTTTTTTCATATGACAATCTTTCTTTTGAATGCAAATATACAGAAAATTTTCAAGACACGCTCTTATTTATGAGTGATTATTTATCCACAATTTATACACATATCATATATTTATTATATATTAATTTGGATTTTTTATTAATATTTCGTATATTTGCACATACACAATGAGACATCTAAAAGCTTCCATTCCCAAACTTTTTGGCGAGGGAGAAAGAAGTGAGGTGTACACCAGTTAGGGTGATATTAAATAAGTTATGGAGGGTACTTTCGATTTTGGAGAAATAAAAAAGCCCACCGTTATTCGGCAGGCTTAGTAGTTAAAAGAAGAATCCGTTATCCTTTCGGCCCGGCGTTGCAAATCGCTTCGCTTGTTCCGGCAGCATATTTCTTAAAGTTCTCAATGAACCTGCCGGCCAATTCTTTAGCATCGCGATCATAGGCTGATTTATCATCCCAAGTGTTTCGTGGATTTAAGACCTCGTTCGGAACGCCAGGCACCGATTTTGGCACATGTAATCCGAAGAAAGGATCGAGCTCCGTTTCGACAGTATCAAGCATGCCATTCAATGCTGCATTTACCATTGCTCTGGTGTATGGCAAATTCATTCGCTTACCGATCCCGTATGGGCCACCTGTCCAGCCGGTATTCACCAACCAGATCTTCGAGCCATGCTCATCGATACGCTTACCGAGAAGCTCGGCATAAACGCTTGGATGATGCACCATGAACGGCGCACCGAAGCAAGTCGAGAAGTTCGGCTCCGGTTCGGTAACACCACGTTCGGTACCGGCAAGCTTTGCGGTGTAGCCACTAATAAAGTGATACATCGCCTGTTCTTTGGTAAGCTTCGAGATCGGCGGCAATACCCCAAAGGCATCGGCCGTCAATAAAATGATATTTTTCGGATGCCCGCCAACCGATGGCAACACCGAATTCTCGATGAATTCAAGTGGATAGGCGGTACGGGTATTTTCCGTTTTCGAAGTATCGTTGTAATCAGGAACACCTTGTTCGTTAAGAACGACATTCTCGAGGACAGCACCTCGGCGAATCGCATTCCAGATCTCCGGCTCGTTCTCTTTCGAAAGTTTAATAGTTTTTGCATAGCATCCACCTTCGAAATTGAAGACGCCCTTATCGCTCCAGCCATGTTCATCGTCGCCAATAAGGCGGCGGTTCGGATCGGCAGAAAGCGTCGTCTTGCCGGTTCCGGAAAGACCGAAGAAGATGGCGGTGTCGCCGTTGGGGCCGATGTTCGCCGAGCAGTGCATCGGAAATACATCGCGAAGCGGCAGCAAATAATTAAGTGTTGAAAAGATCGACTTCTTCATTTCACCGGCATACTCTGTACCACCGATGAGAATAAGACCTTTTTCAATATTTACGACAATGAAGGTCTCGCTGTTCGTACCATCGGTTGCTGGATCGGCTTTGACCGACGGAATATCAATTACGGTAAACTGAACGTTGTGATCGGCAAGCTCGGCAGCAGTCGGCTTAATGAAGAGGTTCTGACAGAAGAGGTTATGCCAGGCATACTCATTTATGACACGGACGTTCAGACGATACGTCGGATCGGCACCGGCGAAGAGATCAGCAACGAAGAGTTCTTTCTCATTCATTGCTGCCTTCATCTTAGAATACAGCTTTTCGAAATTCTCCTGTGAGATATCACGGTTGACCGTACCCCACCAGACATGTTTTTCACTGTCAGGATGACGGACGATAAACTTATCTTTTGGCGATCGACCGGTAAATTTACCGGTCGAGACAACGAGCGACTCATTGGAAGCCAGCCGGCCTTCACCGCGCGACAATGCTTCGGCGTATAATTCTTCGGACGATAAATTAAAATTGATCTTGGAATGCTTAACCCCATGCTCATGAAGCAATGGCGTTTCTATTTGGTCTTGACTCATAACGATATGGTTTAATGAATTCTATGCCGGTGGAGGTGGCACAGTCGTGATTTCCCACCGACAGAGCGAAAGAAAACGAATTGAAAGGGCTTTCTGTTCTACGAATTCCAAGATGCACCGTAATCTCTTACATATTGCGCTGTTACTCTCGTTGGGTCTGTATTATAACGGTGCGCCGGTGCTATGGTTTTCGTATTCGACCTTTGCGAAGGATTTCTTTGCCAGCCGCTGCGAAAACCCAACGAAGCCCTGCTGCCAGGGTAAATGCCAGGTAAAAAAGGCAGCCGGTCAGTCCGGAAATTCTGAGGAATCGGGAGTCAGAATTCAAACTCCCCCGACACAGCCAACACTCACCTGCGAATTTGTTCTTTCAACCAGTAAACCGAAACAACAACTTGTCATAGCGGACGAACCGTTTGATCTGTTATCAGGAATAACCAGTTCACCCTTCCGTCCTCCGAAAGCTTAACCGGCTTCCTTCCCATTTCTAGTTATTATTTTCAAATCGAAAGCAAGGCTTTCGATCGTAGTTATTAATTCATATTTTCTCACAGTTTTCCTATGAAAATCTTTTTTATTTTTTTAGTACTTGTTGTATTTTATAGTTCATCGGCAATGGCGCAGTTTTGTTCGTCGAGCTTACCGCAATCACCGATCTCCAAGTGTGATTATTGCATTGCTTCTCAGGGCGTCTCGCCGCTTGAAGCGGGCTCTTCGGGCATCAGGTGGGATATTCGGTCGCTTTATTTAGGAACACCGTATAGCGGTACCGTAAAGCAACCTACAACCTCGGCTACCGAATCTTATCTTACAAATCAGTTCACTGGCTTCTACAGAATATCGAAAGCCCTCACTGCTGTGGTAATGGTACCGATCACCGTTCGCTCGGCCGAAGAACCACTGGAAGGCGATAGCACCATGATCTCAAGCTCATCGAAGCAGCCACAAGTGCAGCATGATATGGTCATGACCGGTAGCGGCATGACCGAACATGTCAGCTCCTATGGCTTAGGTGATATCATTGCCATGATGCGCTATACGGCCATTAAGTTTTCAGAAAGTTCTGGCGAAGAGGAAGTGATCTCGGCTGGTTCTTCGGCAATGACAATCCTTTCCTTCTCTGCCGGTGTGAAGCTGCCAACCGGCCGTACCGACTTCATGCATGATGGAGAGTATCTCGATTCCCATCTTCAACCTGGAAGCGGTTCGACCGATATCGTGCTTGGCACGAGCCTACTCTGGACGCTCGACCGGACAACGATCGCAACAAATATCCTCGGCTCACTTCCCGGTACCGGAGCTCGCGGCCATCGATTCGGCAACTACATCAATGCCGATCTGACTGGCCGGTATAGAATTCTCGCATCGGAAGATAATTTTTCTACACTTGCCGCAACACTTGGCCTCTGCGGAGAACTTCGGGCAAAAGAAACACAGGATGGTACGTTGCTCGATGATTCGGGGGGTTCGGTGCTCTATTTATCGCCCGGTGTACAGTGGATCGCCTCTGAGCGAATCTCCTTCGAAGCAAGCTATCATCTGCCGATATACCATTATCTTGGCGGTACGCAGCTTGGAGAAAGTTATCGGATGATGGGTGGAGTGCAATACTTGTTTTAGGCGGAATAGCGCCAATTACAGCGCATTTCGAAACCTTCAATACTCGCTTTACGTTTAATATTGACTATATAGTTCTTTAAAAAAAATAGAAGGGAAATAATTATGACGGAATCACTCAAAGATAAGCTGCAATCGGCGATGAGCGATAGTTTTGAACGGGCTCAGGAATTGAAGGTCGAAGAACTCAACCAATTATCGCGAACCGGAAAGAAGATCACCCGCAAAGATTATAACTCCCGAAACTTAGCTGATCTCTATAAAGAACTTGGATTGGAATACCCGACCGGAAAGCCGGTCGCAGCCTAAAAATCTGCTACACGATACAAGAAAAAACTGCCGGATTAATATAATGAACCGGCAGTTTTAATTTTAAGGGTTAATTTTTGGCCCGGCCGGTGGTGAAGAAGGCTTGCTAGTAGATTCGGATTTCGTTTCAGACTTAGACGTAGTAGAACTCCCTGTTTCCTTACCACCCGAAGATTTCTTGGAATAATCGGTAACGTACCATCCCTCGCCTTTATATAACACGCCGGCTCCGCCGGTTACAACCCGTTGAAAGGTCTCCATGCCACAATTCGGGCAAGTAGTAATGGCATCCTCGCTGATACGCTGAAAGATCTCCTGCTCAAAGCCACAGTTATCACACCGATAATCGTAATTAGGCATTCTCGTTATTTATCCCAAAAATCCAAGTTCTATTTGCGAACCAACACAAACTTGGTCTGCCCGGATTCCGGAGCTGTTTCGGAATTAGCACTAACGACGTATACTCCACTCGGCAACAGTTTATTATTATCATCACGGCAATTCCACCGCACTGCCCCACCAAGATTCGTTGCATCGATCGATGAGACAAGTCGCCCCGATACTGTATATACTTTTACTGTCGAGCCTTGCACCAAACCTTTGATGGTCATCGTGACCGGATCGTCACCAAGTTGAATAAGCGGGTTTGGATAGATAAATAATTTTGTATAATCTGCGCTTCCCTGAGCAAAGATCGTACTCGTTCTCGAAATGCCTTTATCGGTTGCAATGTATGCCTCGCCGCTTTCATCATCAATCGCAATGGATTTTACTGTGTTACTGATTAGTGGCGAATTCGCTGTTGTAAAATGAGCAAGAGAATCCGTGCCGTCTTTCGAGACAATGAACACGCCGTTTTCTGTCGAGACCCATTTATTTCCAATTCCATCAACGGTGATCGCATGGACAATTTGCTGATCGAGAAACGTAAGCTTTCTCGAATGGAATGTAACCTGATGCGTTTGAAAATCTTGAGAATGACTAAGTACTTCTACTCCAACTAATGTCCCACACCAAACCCCATTATCCTGATCAACGAGTAATGAACTGACTCCTGGGCTCGAAAGGGTCTCGCTTGTACCACCAGGGATCGCAATAGTAGTACCATCCTTGAAATACGCAAAGACACCATATGATGGAGGTATCTCCCCATCTTGTTCGGTAGCGATGAAGTAAGTATCATCCAGATCCTGCACGATCGAACCGTACTGATGATCCGCACCTCCCGGAAGATTTGTTAACTGGATACTGCTGAACGGCGGCGTGCCAGATTGGTATTTTGCAAAGGCAGCTCCATTGTAAGCCCATTGAGAAATTACAAAATCACCATGGTTATCAAGTAGCCCCCGGCCGGTTATGACAAAGTCAGAACCTTGGCCTCTGCCAATTAATCCATCAGCACTTGCATGTTGTATAGCCGAAACAGGATCGAGAGTTACTTCAAACACACCACCTCCGCGAGCACTTACCCAAAGCTTTTTCCTGATCGTATCATAATAGGCATACCGAAACGTAGCAGGAGGGAATGGATTGTTCTTTGCACGGTAAGCTGTCCAAACTGAGGTACCTGGATCAAAGCTTGTAACTCCGTCGCGAGGATAGACGGCAAATACTTTTCGCAGCGGTCCTGCAAAATGGACATCGCTGATCTCATTCGAAAGCGGCCCATCGGGTGCAAATCCAATCGTAGTGCCGGAAGAAGATCCTATTGTTACTCCTCCGGTACTATATCCCGCAGAACGAGAATGATCCTTCGCTATTGCCATAGCTGTTACATCATTTTGTGCGGATGACGTTTGTATTGCTTCGTAAGAAAAATTTTGCAGATCACCTGTACTTACAATTCGCCCGCCATTCCTTGAATCGAGAATAAAGAGCGAATCGCCAATGACACTCATTTCTACAACAGAGACGGAATCCGTCATTGCAACAGCGATCAGTGTATCACCACGGCGCTGAAATAATCCCTGAGGGCCTCCGATAATTAGCTGCGATTTAAAAGCAGCTATGCTCCGAAAATTTATACCATCGATTGCAGTAATAGTATGCCAGGTAAAGGGGGCCGTTAATGACTTTGAGTCTCGCGGAGCCATTGCAATGGCGTTCGAAAGCACAACATAGATCGAATCGTTTGCTATGGCAATATCAAAAACGGTGTCCTGATTAGCGAGTGTTCCGAATCGCGAAATGGTCTCGACTGTAAATCGCCTATTCGCATTATAAATGTTCATTCCGAAGCCGGTAGCGATATAGAGCAAGCTATCGCTCGTAACGATCTTCATGATCTGCTTCAATGGAAATTGCGAAGCAAGAAAAATATCTTTTACATTATCGATCTGCCCGTTCGGATGAAGGATATCGATACCACCGGTGCTGTTGCCAATATAGAGATCGTGATTTGCTCCTAATGCTAAGGCCGTAATATCGTTATCGCTAAGCCCATCCGAATTTCTGAACGCTCTTACAGCAGCATTACTCGGAGCGTTCATCGGCACGCTATATACTCCTCCGTTTGTCCCCACCCAGATACGCGATGAATCGGCATCGATCGCAATATCGGCGACGTTCGTCATCGCAGTATATGTACGCCATTCACCCGGCTTTAACGGCTGAGCATAGACACTAGTGATACCGAGGATCAAAAAAACTACTGCAAAATAAATCTTCATATAGCTGTTCATGAGGTCCTTTAAGATCATACAGTGCGTTTTAAGTGTACCATTTCAATTGCTGCCAGTGCTGCTTCGCGTCCTTTATTATGCTCATCGTCCTGGCTTCTGGCAATTGCCTGTTCTTCGGTAAATGTCGTCAGGACGCCACAGCCGATCGGAATCTTATGTTTTAGCGAAACTTCGGAAATACCATGCATCGCCGCCTCGGAAATATAGTCGAAATGTTTGGTCTCCCCTTGAATGACTGCCCCGAGTGCGATCAGCGCATCATACCCATCAGGTATAGAAGCAAGCAGATCAAGCATCAGCGGAATTTCAAAAGCGCCGGGTACAATAATACTCTTAATATCCTCACTGCGAACACCGCTTTCCAATAATGCTGACCTTGCACCATGCGCAAGGCCATCGGTAATAGTACTATTGAACCTGCTAATAACGATCGCGACCCGCATTCCTGCGGCATCTACGCGAGTATTCGACGGGGTTACGCTTCCTGCCATGATCGTGATACTAACACCCGAATACGCCCTCACGTCCCGAAAAGATTCAGGGAAATAACGATGCCCTGATGACCTATACTATTCGACCGGAGGATAACGAAAGATACTTTGTATCGGGTGGAAAACCATCAATGGGCCCTACTTCCGTCGTTGTTATGAAAATGGTCATGCCTCGAAAATGTTCAATGGCAAAGAGATCCAAAATGCCCCGAGCGCTTTCGGCGTCAAGCATCGAAGTCGGATTATCGGCAAGTAATAATAATGGCTCGGTGACAAGGGCTCTGGCGATCGCCGTCCGTTGACGCTCTCCGAGCGATAAGGCTCTCGGAAATTGATCGCTCAAGGATTGAATGCCCACTCTATCAAGTATTGATTCGACAAGATCGCCGATCTTCTGTCGTTTCACTTTCGATTGGACTTCAAGGGCAAAGGCAATGTTTTCAAAAACGGTCTTTTCTTCAAGGAGTTGAAAGTCACCAAAGACACAGCCGATCGTTCGACGATACGAAGCAATATCTGAATGCTTCAATGTTGATACTTTGTAGCTCCCCACTGTTATCTCTCCGGAATTTACTTTCTCCTGGGCTGTCAATAATTTCAAAACCGAGGATTTCCCCGATCCGGTCGCTGCCGAAAGAACTGCCAGTTCGCCTTTGCCGACACGAAACGAAACATCGAGAAGAGCAGGCTCACTAGCGCCATCGTATGAAAAACTCACATTCTTGAATTCGATCATAATGCTATTTCGAAATGTATTCGAACGGAATGCTCTCCCAATCCATTGGCTTGCCCGACTTCAACTGGTTATAGTACTCCTTTATCTGACTGAGGGTAAAAGTAAATCGCTGGGCTTCATTCGTAAAAATAAATACCGGGTCGCTTGCCAGATCGTAGCGCAATAACCACAGAGAATTGTGATCGAGATATTCGACGAACCACTCGACGGTCGGTTCATCACTTCGAGAAACAGGATAATCCTCTCGTTGTTTAAGTATCTCCAGTAGTTGCCGGTTCACAAGAATGAATAATTATTAAGGTAACTTTAGGGGTGATACGTTCGGTAAGAAGAACATATCAATCACAACAGTAAACAACTATGAGTCTGAAACGCTCACTAATAATGCTTCTTTTGATCGCCGGCTTCTCACAACAGGCGATGGCTCAATCGGCCGATGCCGGCATTGCCACCACAGAAAACCAGATCCGCGACCGGTGGCGTCATTCGGTCATGCTGACCTATATGTATGGCTCCGGCGGTTCATCGAGCGATAGTACGTCGCGCGATCTGACCTACAAAAGCTTATTACTCTCTGGCGAAGTCTCTATCTTCGGTGGCACCAGTATCTGGGGAGCATTACCCCTGAATCAACAGGATGGGCCGCTCGGCTCGGTCAGCGGCATTGGCGATCTTATGCTTATCGTCAACCAAAAATTATTCGGGATATCGAGCGTCGAAGTATCACTCGGTTTGGGAGCCAGGTTTGCCACAGCGACTGTAAATGAAGATAGGCTTCCGCAATCGTATCAAAGCGGACTTGGGTCGACGGATATTTTGATCGAAGGCGATGTCATTTCAAAGAATATTAATTTTGGCATGGGATACCAGCTCGCCGGAAAGCGGAGCATCAACTCCATTACGCGCCTTAAACGTGGTGATGAATTGATGTTCCGCGGCGGCTACACCTATCGCGGCGATCTCTTCGATATTGGTGGTGAATTCATCGCCATCAAGCCACTTCAAGAATCCAGTGTATTGAATCCTATTTCACAGGGAGCCGAGTTTGTCAATATTCCGGAAAGCGATGATTTCCAGGTTGACCTATTGCTCAAAGCAAGATATCATTTTTCAGAACTCTTCGGCTTAACCGGCACGATCAGCGTCCCGCTAAGCAAGCGAAATACTAATGTCGATGGGCTGACAAGAGTATTCGCAGCATCGTTCGGATTATCGCTCGATCTGTAATATCAAACAACAAGAGCACAACTCGAGCCAACCCAGTCGAGGCCTTTGTTGTAATCAACTCCAACCATTTTGCCGCGAGTTAATCTCACAAGTGTATGCATTGCCTTTGGCTTATCCCACTCTGGAAGCCAGAGGCATAGTGCTCGTAGCTCAGCTTTCACGCTATTTCCATCAGGCGTTTCAAAGGCGGAGCAATATTCGACTTTCTCCTGAAGCAACCAGTTTGATCGTTCTTCTTTCGGTATTACTGCAATGTCTTCAACCGTCGGGTTAATATTTACTCCAAGACCTGCGAATGAGAATAGCGGTTTTAAAACATAGCTTGAAAGATCGAATGATTCAATATCCGCCTGATCGATTGTTACTGCATTTGGTACAGCATCGTTCACACCGACGAGCTTCGGCAGCAATACTTTTGAAATTCTGAAATACCAATTCGGATGCCCTGCCCATTCGACACCATGTGCTGCAGTAATATCGAATTGCAACTCAACATTCTTCCTGACTAACTCATCGACGATCGCCCTGTTATAAATTCGCTTGATACGATGCAATCGCTCTTCGGAATCAGGTGCAAATAATTCATTGCCCCGAGCAACAACTGACCTGATATCGACAATGCGAATGCCGAGATGACTCGCTGCCAAATAAAAATCAGGCCGCGTCTTTTGATGATGCGGATCGATCTCAAGCAATGCGACCTCACTCGGATCGCAATCACCAACGATCGCTTGTTTTAAATACTCGTAATACCTTGCTATGCCGATTGACGGATCGAATAATCCATTCGAATGAGCCGGCAGATCGTAGAGATCGCGAACCACTTCGCTAAAGACCGGTTGATAATGATAGAGCGAAGGAAAGCCCTGCAGTTCGATAAGCTTAAATTTCGGATCGTGCCTGTCACCGGTAACAGCAAAATCGACTGCGGCAAATAATGGCCTATCCGTTTCGTTGGCAACATTCCACTGTGATGGAATAGCCTTCACTCCGAACGCCTGCAATTCAGCTGAGGCCGCTTTACTAAGAATATTTTCGGCGGCAGTTGCAGCATGGACTGCCATCTGCTTCGATAAAAAGAGTGGTGTTTCTGCAACGCGAAATTCTATTTCGCATCCGGCGCGATGCTCAAGCTCCGATAGCATCCTCTGATAAAGACTATCGGAAAATTTCGAGTTAAATTCTTTTCGAAGATCAGCTATCATTCGGCTTCCTTGACAACCTCAAGTTTTTCGATCTTGACTTGTTCGAGTCGGTGACGAATTTTTCGTTTGACTATGAATCGTAACCCATCCGCTTCGATCACATCGCCGACGTTCGGTATCTTTCCACTTGCTTTTTGTATATAGCCGGAGATTGTTTGATAATCGTCGTTCTCTTCGACTTTTGGGAATCGCTCGGCAAAGCGCTCGTTAAAATCGGTGACGTTCATACTCGGATCGATATAGATGGCATCGCCCACTTCGATCACATTTTCCTCGTCAGCCGGCACATCGGATTCATCCTGAATTTCACCAACTAACTCCTCCAAAATATCCTCAAGCGTTACAATTCCTTCTACTCCACCATGTTCGCTAACAACAATTCCGATCATTGTCCGATGACGGCGGAATTCGCGAAGCAGCTCGGAGATCGGCTGCGTTTCACTAACGAATTTCGGAGCTCGCATCAACCGTTCAATGAGTTTTACAAATTCATCTGATGCGTTCTGGCTTGGTATCGTAAGTCTCTCAAGCTGGCTGAATGATGGCAGCAGATCTTTCACATATAGAATGCCAAGCACTTCATCCATCGAGTTCCGAAAGACCGGCAATCTCGAAAAGCCTTCCGTCTCGATGATCCGAAATACATCTCGCGGCTCATTCTCCAAGTCGATGCCAACCACATCGGATCGGTGCACCATGATCTCCTGTGCTGTGGTTTCGCTGAATTCGAAAACCGATTCGATAAGGTCCGATTCGCTTTTTGTTACCACTCCTCGTTTCGCTGAATCGAGAATGACCTGCCGTAATTCTTCTTCGGTCGCTCCTTCGCTGGCAAGACCGGTCGGCAAACCAAGTATTTTCAGCAGTCCGCGAAGACCGGCATTCAGGACTTTAACGATCGGCAAGAAGAGGCTGTAAAAGAAATGTAATGGCCCTGCTACTTTCAATGCTACCGATCGTTCATTGACGATCGAAATAGATTTCGGTAACAACTCTCCAAATAGGATATGCAGCCCGGTCAAAGCAATAAAACCACAGATCGCACCGATAGTATGTGCCACTGCTTCAGACCTCGTAACCAAAAAGATGATCGGCGCAAAAATATCCATGAAGACCGATTCGCCAAGCCAACCTAAGGCAAGGCTGACGAACGTTATACCAATCTGTGTCGTCGATAGATAGGCATCGAGATGGGAAATGATCTGTTCGAGACGTTTGGCCTGCCGTTCGTTTCGTTTCGAAAGTTCGCCAAGCTGCGCTCCCCTGACCTTTATAATTGCAAACTCTGCTGCCACAAAAAACGCATTGAGCCCGATAAAGACCCCAACGAGCAGCAATCCTAGAAAAATATCCATATAGTGCTTACTACAAAGATAGGAAGAAAGGATGCCTACCCTATAAATATAGCATCAACGGAAGAAGTGAGCTCAGTGCCTCTGGAATAAAACCCGGCTTGTATTAATCGCGACTAGCGATCACTTACCGGTTTCCAGGTCAGATCGACCGGACCAGTGTAATCCGCTGCTGGGCGGATGATGCGATTGTTGGCATACTGCTCGAGAGCATGTGCTGCCCAACCCGATACGCGGCTCATTGCGAAGATCGGAGTATAAAGATCGAGCGGAATGCCCATTAAGTAATATGTACTGGCGGAGTAAAAATCAACATTCGGATAGAGCTTCTTTTCTTTGAGGATAAGCTCTTCGATATCGCGCGACATCTGGTACCACTGCTTTTCACCTGTGCGCTCTCCCATTTCTTCGCTGAAACGGCGAAGATGCGTTGCACGAGGATCTTCGGTACGATAGACACGATGGCCAAAGCCCATGACCTTCTCTTTGCGGGCTAAAGCATCCATAACCCATTCGCGGGCGCGAGTCGGGTCGGTGATCTTCAGCAGCATGCGCATGACCTGTTCATTCGCGCCGCCATGAAGCGGTCCTTTAAGAGCGCCGATCGCGCCGGTTACCGATGAATAGAGATCAGAAAGTGTCGAGGTAATAACACGGCATGTGAAGGTCGAAGCATTGAATTCATGATCGGCATGAAGTGTCAGCGCTGCATCGAACATTTTTACAACTCGTTCGTCCTGTTCTTTTCCAAGAAGCATCGCCAGGAAATTTGCAGCATGGCCTAGATTTGCATTCGGCTGCGGAGCCGGGCGGCCGTTACGATGAGCATCGTAATAGGCAACGATCAATGGAAGCTGCGAGATCAATCGGATCGCTTTTTCGATATTCGCATTGTGCGAATTATCTTCGGCAGTATTATCGTAGAAAGCCAGTTCACTAACGAACGTCCTGAGTATCGCCATCGGATGGACATTCAAGGGCGAATTTTGAATCTTCTCAACGATCTGCTTTGGTAAGCTCCGGGCTGCTACAAGCTTGGTAGAGAACTCAGAGAGTTCGGAAGCATTCGGGAGCTTGCCGTTGAGCAACAAATAAACGGTTTCTTCGAACGAGCCTTTTACAAGATCATGAATATCGTATCCATAGTAGGCGAGGATGCCGCGTTTCCCATCGAGGTAACAAATGTTACTCGTTCCGGCAATGATATCTTCGAGTCCGGCTTTAGCAGGGGCGACTTTCGTCCCATTAGCACTGGAGGTGGCGGCAGTTGCTTCGTTTGACATAAGTTTGTTCTGTTCGAAAAAGCGTTGTTAGAATAGCAAAACAAAAACAATTTTAAAAGTTATAAAGTTACCAAAAAGTCACTGAAACCTACGCATTCATACGGGAAAAGGATTCTTTCGTATTTTTGTAATTCTATCTACTGTATTACCTAATTATTATTCAATGAAAATTCACGAGCATCAAGCCAAAGAAATCCTTAAAAAATATGGAGTTCCAGTTCCGGAAGGCTACGTCGCCTATTCGGTTGACGAAGCTCTTGCCGCAGCGGATAAACTGCCGACCCAGGTCGCTGTCGTAAAGGCACAGATCCATGCCGGTGGCCGCGGTAAAGGTGGCGGCGTTAAGGTTGCCAAGAATCGCGACGAGGTAAAGCAATACGCTTCGCAGATCCTCGGGATGACCCTCGTTACCCATCAGACGGGCCCCGAAGGTCGGCTTGTTAAGCGCTTGCTTATCGAGCAAGGTGTTAATATCGAGAAAGAATTTTATGCCGGTATTGTCCTCGATCGTGCGACGGGCCAAAATGTGATCATGGTCTCGACCGAAGGTGGTATGGAGATCGAAAAGGTCGCCGAAGAATCACCGGAAAAGATCATAAAGATCGCTGTTAATCCGGCCGTCGGTTTCCGTGATTTCCAGGCTCGTGATCTTGCCTTTGCCCTCGGCTTATCCGGTGAAGCGTTGAAGCAATGTGTCAAATTCCTGAAAGCCTTATATAAGGCATACGAAGAAACCGATGCCTCGCTCTTCGAGATCAATCCGTTGGTTCTGACAAAAGAGCAGCAGATGATCGCTCTCGATGCGAAGGTTAACTTTGATGACAATGCATTATATCGTCATCCGGATTATGCCACTCTTCGCGACCTCGATGAAGAAGATCCGCTTGAGATCGAAGCTTCAAAATCGAATTTGAATTACATCAAGCTCGATGGCAATGTAGGTTGCATGGTTAACGGTGCAGGCCTTGCCATGGCAACGATGGATATCATTAAACTTGCCGGCGGCGATCCGGCGAACTTCCTCGATGTCGGCGGCGGAGCAAATGCCGAGACAGTCGCCAGTGGCTTCCGTATCATCCTCAGCGATCCGAACGTCAGAGCAATTTTAATTAATATCTTCGGTGGTATCGTTCGTTGCGACCGTGTTGCAAACGGTGTTGTTGAAGCATCACGTATCGTCAAGCCGCATGTCCCGATCGTGGTTCGTCTCGAAGGTACCAATGCCCCGGAAGCTGGAAAAATCTTAGAGCAGAGCGGACTTAATTTCCTCGTAGCTCATGGATTGAAGGATGCAGCGGCTAAAGTGACCCAAGCACTTGCTGCATAACTCGTAAATTCATTTTAATTAAGGGCGGCTAGGATAGTCGCCCTTTTCATTTTAAAGATATTCTTTATTTAGAGACCTGCATCATCATAGCCGCCGGCGTTTTCCAGAGAATAGCGCCACTTGTAACGTCACGAGCCGTTACAGAGTAATACACGATCTGATTTGCTGGTAATTCATTAGCATTAACCGTAACGCTATGGAAGCCACGATCGAGAGCCGTAGCCGTCATGGGCTTTACGAGGCTTCTGCCGAGTGCATCGAAGACTTCGATATCAACAATGGATTGTTGCGGCGTCTGGAAAGTGATTTTCGTAGTATTGCTAAACGGATTCGGGAAATTCTGCGAAACGCTCCACGTAGTCGCATCGAGCGTTGAAGAAAGCTCAACCAGTTTCGGCTCATGCGTAGTGCGCTCGCCATCCAGGGTATAATCGACAATACGATATTCATACGAACCAGCTTCAGTAGGTTGATCAATGTGAGTATAATATCTCGTTGTATTCGAGAATGACGAACCGGCAAGCGAGCCATCGGTTCGGTAGCTGCCGATAACTTCATAGGTATTTGAGGCATTGCCGGAAATCTTGCGGCGTTCGACTTCGAAGCCTGCATTATCCTTTTCATTGGCAGTCTGCCAATTAATAAGCACTTGACCGTTTGCAATTGCTGTTGCATTGAATGATGAAAGTTCGACGGGCAAACTGCCATCTTTGAAGATCAACTGTGCATAGATATCGGTATTGCCATTGCGGTTGTCGCGCCACACAGCAATCGCGCCATTGGTGCGAGGTGCAAGGGCAACCTGATCGGCATCTGAACTCTTATGATTCGAGATCGCCTCACCCCAGGTCGAATTCGAAGCCGATGGCCCGAGGAAGCGGTGCGGCCAACGATTGACCCGTTGGCCATAAATACTAGTATAATTTACAAAACGATTATCAACCCAGGCAACCATCAACTCTCCGGTACCGATCTTTACCGCAGCCGGTGCACTCTGATCGCCGGTAGAAACATTCGAAACGGTGTAGATGTGATTGGGATACGAGGGAACGAAACTATCGCCATCAGCGATCAATCGTGTCATTACTACCGATTTCTTTGTACCGTCATTCTCGTAGACGACCATTAACCCGGTAAGGTTATTTGATTCGACAGAGTCATCGCTAAAGACCGTCGCATTGATCTGATCACCAAACCAGCTTCTTGAGATCTGCGGCGCGGAGGAAGTCGTATTCCAGACAAGTGTACCATCCGATTTTAATCGCTGAGCAAACATATCCCAACCATTAGCGGAATTTGAACCATCCTTCACCTGAAAACTGAGCATGTATTGTGAGCCATCGCGTTCGATCTTTACATTGTCGACCGGATTGGTGCTCAATTGATCTTTATAAACAAGAACCCCACCATTCCAACCCACCGTACCTGAGGAGCTGATCTGTGCTGCCCTTAACGAAGACGGGACGGTACCATCGGTTACCCAAGCCAAAACGCAACCACCATTACCATCGCTCGTAAGCGCGGGCTCAACCTGTTTCGATGATGCGACGATCTTTGCCGAGCCGCCGGCACCCCAAGCTACGCCATTCCCGGTTAGCTTGTTCATGTAAATATCGGGTCGGTTACCCGATGGAGAAATGCTGCTGCGATAATCTTCCCAGGCAACGAACGCATTGCCGAAACCATCGGAACAGATGGCGATATTCGTAGGCTGTGTAGCATCAGGCTTGTTCACACAAACGCCGGCACCACCAGTACCATATACCAAAGTCCCATCGCTGCTAATATGCTGAGCATAGAGATCGAGATCGGTACCGCCCTGGCGCGCATCTTTCCAGACTACATAGGCACCACCATTGCCATCGGTTGTGACCACTGGCGCCGTCTGATTGGTGTTTGTAATCGTAGCAGCAGTACAAAGATTTTTTCCATTATCCCCCCATTTCGGCACACCGCCGGCATCGAGGTGCTGGGCAAAAATATCCCAGTTGTTGTTTCGATAATCCTGCCAAACGATAATGGCGCCATCGTTACCATCGGAAATAACAAGTGGATTTTGCTGAGAACCAGAAGCAACACAAACCGGTGTATTCTTAGTCGAATCGGATACCCATTGCGAGTAACTATCCGAAACTCCAATATAAGAGAATGAGAGAAAGAGAAATACGGGTAAAAAACGCTTAACCATCTTGACACCTTATAGTTTATTAATAGTTCAACTTTAGGGGGAAAACTGACAATAGATCAATTAAAATGAACACAACCTAAAAAGTATAAATTTCAGGAAATTATAGGTCATAGGCCACTCTCTATATTGGCGTCCCAACTACCTGTTTTAATTCTGCGCAACAGCCATAATCCTACTCCAAAAAATATGGCTAACGAAAGAATAGCCTGCCGCTGCCCGAATGCGCTTGATAGTACCCCGAAGATAAGTGGCCCAATGACTGCGCTTGCCTTACCGGCAAAGCCATCGTAAAAGCCGAAGAACTCGGCACTTCGATCTTTTGGTGTCAGGAGCGCCATCATCGATCGCGAGGCCGATTGGCTTGAGCCCAGTGAAATACCGGCAAAGATGGCGACAATATAGAACGAAGTAACATCCGTAGAAAAATAAGCCCCAACTACCACACCAAGCCAGATGCAAAGTGTGATGATGATCGTCGTCTTCGGCCCAAGTTGATCGGTAACGATCCCGAAGACAAGCGAGCCGATGATGGCAACCGTCTGCACCAAAGCATATAGAATGATTAAATTCTGCATTGTGAAGTGCAGCGAATCCTTTGCATAGATACCTGCAAAGCCGATCACCGTCAGGATGGCATCGTTATAGATAAAAAACGCTATTAGAAAAGTATAGAGCGTTTTATATTGCTTGATGTGTCCGATTGTTGTGCCAATGCTTTTAATGCCATCGAGTAAGCTTCTTTGCGGAGCATCTTGTTTTGCTTCTCTCGGCTCCTTAACAAATAGAAATATCGGCAATGAAAAGATCGCGAAAAAAGCAGCAGTCACGAGAAAGGTCTCTTTATATAATCCGGAAGTAAGAAACGGAATTGATGCGCCAAGTGCTGCAAGCGATCCACCGTATCCAACCGCAAAACCAATACCCGATATCTTCCCCATCTTTTCCGGCGGTGCGATCTGCGGCAGGAAAGCATCGTAAAAAACGATACCGCCTTCAAATCCTGCATTGGCAATGATAAAGATAATAGACCCAAGCAAGATCATCCCGGCGCCAAGGAAATAGGCGGCGGCGGTACCGACGATGGCAGCAAGGGTAAAGAACCCCAGGAATTTCTTTTTCGAACTCGTAGAATCCGCGATCGCCCCAAGCCCAGGCGCAAGCAAGGCCACCAGTAGCATCGAAGCTGAAAGCGTAATCCCCCAGTACAGATCTTTATTAGGATTATCGACGATGACGCCGGTATAATACTGCGGGAAGACGAACGTCGACATGATGATGGCAAAGGAGCTATTCGCAAAATCGAACATACTCCACGCCGCAATGACGGATTTTTTTATCTGCATTACTTCAAAAATACGGCACAGAAAATACTCGTCATATATTATGCAACACCGTCATTGCGAGGAGGGCTTTAGCCCGACGAAGCAATGACGACTAACCGAGGATACTAAGCTCAGGCAGGTTTTCTTGTCGACCAAATTTCGTTATCAATATTTCCATCGCTTCTTCAGGAGTGCTAACAATCGTCACATAGTGTTCTTTATCCCGATACCCATCCTGCGAAAACAACGCATCGCAATACGCCCTCCACTCAGCACCAAGCAAGATAAGCGGCTTAACCTCAATAAATTTCTTACTGAAATATTCCCAGACCATCGATACTTCTGCGATCGTCCCCGGAGAAATGCCACAAGCAACATACGCATCGGCAAGCGAGATAAGCTCCATCAACCGATCGACCGCACTCGAAACCCGTACTTCCTTTTTTACATACGGATTCATCATCCGGTCGCGATTAAAATAAACATTCGCCGTAACGCCGATCGTCCAGCCGTGATGTTCATGCGCCCCTTTCGAAGCCGCTTCCATTACTCCATCATACCCGCCGGTAACAATGGCAAACCCGGCATCAGCAAGCAGGCAGCCAAGACGGTAAGCCCTGTCATAGACAGGATCACCTGCGATGCATTGACCTGGGCCGAATATGGTAATAAGCTTTTTCAAGTTGCTATCGGTTACTCCACTGAAAACCCCATCTGATTTGAAAGTATTGTCGGAAATTCAAAATCAAAAGCACCCCCCATAACTCCTTATATATCATACTTATCGTTGTGCACCTCATTACCATTTGCTCCCTTATGAAAAGAGCCCGCCGGGCGGACTCTTTTGACGACTGTTTTTTACGTTGCAAATATACGAAATATTTTGAAAAATTCCAAATTAAAATAGCATAAATATATGATATGTTGATAGATTGTTAATAAAATATTTGACGTCTATCTTGCCACTTTCAATTGCCGAACCAAAGCGTCAATGTCACCCTTCGTTGTATCCTTCGAAAGCGATACTCTCACCGATTTCGACGCAACTGCTTCTCCTTTACCCATGGCCAATAATACATGCGAAGGCTGTATCGTCCCCGATGTACAAGCAGCCCCGTTCGAAACAGCAATGCCATCGAGATCGAAATTAATGATCAGTGCTTCACCATCGATTCGCTTTAATACTTCCGGAATAAAGGAAATATTAATGATGGCATCGACGCCATCACGAGGAGAGTTGATAATTATTTCCGGAATTGCCGATAGCTGTTGCAGCAGATACTCTCGCAATGATCGGATATGCTTTGCTCGTTCGTCGAATTCTGCTTTTGCCAATTGCGCAGCTTCGGCGAAACCTATTGCCAGGGCAACTGCTTCAGTACCACCACGGCGATTTCGCTCCTGCGAACCACCATGAAGCAACGGCTCGATCTGCACTCCACGACGAATGTACAACGCCCCAATCCCTTTCGGTCCATGAATTTTATGCGCCGAAAGTGATAGTAAGTCTACGCCAAGATCGTGAACATCAAAAGCAATCTTCCCTAAGGCTTGCACGCCATCGCTATGAATGAGAGCTGACGAAGAAGCAGATCTTATTTGAGCTGTAAGGGACTTAATATCATTAACAGTGCCGACCTCATTATTAACATACATGACCGATGCAACCGTAAGAGTAGCAGGGATACTATGTACTTTCGCTACACCATATCCATCGACATCACTTAAGTATGTTTGTACTCCAACAGATCTCAGAAACTCTACCGGCTCAAGAACGGCATGATGCTCAACCGGTGAACTAAGAATGGAAAGATCGGAGAACTGCTTGCCTTTTTTTACTTCGGAAAAGATCGCGCCTTTGATTGCATAATTATTTGCTTCAGTACCGCCTGAAGTAAAAACTATCTCGGCACTATCGGCGCCAATACTTGAAGCCACTATTGAGCGAGCTTCTTCAAGCGCTACCCGAGCTTCACGTCCGATAGAATGAACGCTGGAAGCATTGCCGTATTTCTCAGCAAGAAATGGCTGCATGGCAGCAAGCACCCGCTCATCAAGCTTTGTAGTTGCGCTGTTATCGAGATAGATCATCCGACGTCACAACACCAAATTGTACCAAATAATAAAAACTATAAGGCCGGAGCTAAGATATCACCACACCGCGAAGCGCATAAAATACCCCCCCCTCCTTGAAAAAAAAACTCTTGCTGTTGAAGTTGAAATTATTTAAATGCTTTGGTTTAGTTCAAGAGTCTAGTAGACGCAGATTCCTTCCGTTGGTCGGAATGACAATGGAGTTTTGTGCTTAACCGGTAGCTGCAGGCTTTAGCCTGCGCTCGTTACTGATAGCATAATGCATCGGAAAGACACAGACTAAAGTCTGCGGCTACCGGAAGGATGTTAACAAAGACAATGATTATTATCCGCGCTTCGGATTATTCATCCGATTCAACCGGCGCTTGGGAGGAAGCGGCCGACCGGGATGGTTCTCGCGCCATTGACGTAATTTTTCGCGAACCCGACGATTGAACTCATGTTCGAATACCAAGAGCTTCGCCCGTTGGCGGGCGTTGAGGACGGTCTTTAACTGCTCGTTGAGTTTACTATAGCGATCTTCGATCTTCTGATTGAGCGATTCGATGTTCTTGATCGTCGGATCGACATCGGCATCGCTGTGATCGCCTTGCGTCAATTCAAGTAATTTTAATTCCTGCGCATTACGCGATTTGACGAGATCGATGATCTCCTGCTCGGCCGGTTTATAGAGTTCGAAAAATTTCTTCGCCGTCTCATCGTCGAGCACCAACGTCTCGCGCAATTTCTGATACTTCACCTCTTCGATCTTCTGGCGAAGCTGCTTTAATCGCTCGTTCGGCGGCGGGGTCGTTTGATCTTGCGCGAATACCCCGGCTGCTACCGAAAGCATCAGCACAAGAGTAAAGTAGTATCGAGTGATCATTGTCATCTGGGTCTACAATTATTAATTCATCGTGCTTGCGACATCGACAAGCGATTCGAGCTCGCCTTCGCTTAGGGAAGAATAATCGATCGGATCGTCGGTATTGCCAACCGACAAGGTCTCGTCAAAATTCGAAAAATCACTGGCCTCTTCGGCGATCTGCTCGCTGCTGGTTTTTGCAGGTTTCTCGGCAAGCGTTGTGTTCGGAGTTTCTTTGACCAGCAATGTTTTTTGAACTGGTGCTACCTTCACCGGTGGCTTAATAGCTTCGTGGGATGTAGCAGGCATATTCAGTTGCGGTGCAGTTACAACCGGAGGAACAGCTACCTCAGCAACCTGTGGCGGCGCTTGCGGTGAACGCATAAGTAAAAAAGCACCGAACGCAATGCCAAGCACTGCAGCACTGATACTAACACCACGGAAAGCCGAAGCCGAGAGCCATTCGATGATCGAACTAATAACGGGGCGCTTCGAAGCCACTTGCTTTGCATCGATCTGTTCCATAACGCGAACGCGGAAATTCGCAAAGTAGCGTTCGTCGGGTTCGGGAGTGACGTACGGAGTCCCGAAGCGGCGAAAACTGGCTTCGAGCTCTTGCAATTCCTTTTCGGTATATGACTCGTTACTCATCCTGATTTTTTTTATCCTGATTCCTTTGCAAAACCACCGATGTTCACGACACCGGCTTGCTGCACATATTCACCTATCTTCTTGACGGCATGAAAGTAATTCGCTTTCAATCCGCCGACACTCGTTCCTAAGATCGTTGCGATCTCCTCATACGGCATCTCTTCATAGAACCGCATCAAGAATACTTCCCGTTGTTTTGGCGGAAGGGTTTCGATCGCTGTTTCAATGAGCTTTGTCATCTCACTTCGCTCCATCGACTCCGCCGGTGAAGCACCTTCGGCTTCAAGGATATTCGCCACATCGTCGAGATCGACATCCTTACGGATCTTCTTTCGTCGCGACTTGTAAATGACGGCATTCATCATGATGCGGTACATCCACGTATAGAGTTTTGCATCGCCGCGGAAGCTATCGAGCGCTTCGTAGACTTTTACGAAGGTTTCCTGAGCGATCTCGTCGGCTTCGTCATGATCGCCGCCGACCATCTTCCGTGCCCCGTAATAGATGCGCTTCTGATACCGCTCGATGAGCATTGTAAAACTCGTATGCCGTTCGCCAGCCTGAAACCGGCTGACAAGTTCTTCATCGCTAAGCCCTGCATACTCTTCTCGCAAACTCATCTCTTGAGGGAAACACCTCTCGGTCCAAGCCCATTTCATCATGGGCTGCTATTTGGTTAGAGACAGAATCCGAAATAAAGTTTAATCCACAAAATCGGCTAAAAGGCTCAATTTCATAATAAAATAGCCCCATTGTGCAAATTTCGTATATTTGTACCTTATTATTCACAATTTGGAGAGTTCTGCTGTGTCGGAATTAGCTATACACGCCACATCCACTCACGAACAAGAGCATCATCATGAGACGTACACCTCAACGGGTACGATCATGGGAAAAGTCTTTATGTGGCTTTTCCTTTGCCAGGATGCTTTGATGTTCATGGGCTTTTTTGCCGCTTACATTTCAGTACGCATTGGTGCCGGAAGCCTTTGGCCCTCGCCGGAAACCCATGCAACCGGTGTCGAGCATTATCCGCTCGATATCCCACTGACAGCACTTAACACCTTCGTTCTTATCTGCTCGAGTGTCTCAATGGTACTTGCCGTGCAGTATGCTCACTGGAAGGATAAAGCAAAAACGAATCTTTGGTTAGCTGCTACTATTGTCGGTGGTGCGATCTTCCTCGGTGTTCAATATGGCGAGTATTACCATCTTATCATTAAAGATGGAATGGGAATGGGCAAAAGCCTTTTCGATGCGACCTTTTTCTCTCTCACCGGCTTCCATGGCTTTCACGTCTTTAGCGGTGTAATGTATCTCATTGCACTACTGATCGCCAATGCAATGGGGCCGAAGAAATACCATGATGTCGGAATCGTCGAATGGATCTTCAAGATCCTTTCGATTGGCTTGACGGCTTACTTCATGATCAAGTTAATGGGTAGCTGGAAAGATGGCAGCTGGTTTCTGAAGTATGTGCTCATTGTTCCGATTTCCCTGCTCATTTCCTGGTGGATGCCAATGACCGGTACCATATTATTTTTCTGGTTCGGGCCATTCGCAGGTTTGCCCCCGATACCTCATGTTATGCTTTCCGGCGTTTGCGGATCGCTGATCTATATTATGTATCGTGGTGTCAAGTGGCTTCGTGCCAGACAGGATATGGGTGATATTGTCGAAGTTGCCGGGCTGTACTGGCACTTTGTCGATCTGATCTGGATCATTCTCTTTACACTCGTCTATCTTATCTAACCGATTTTATTATGGCAAACGCTACTGCAAACGGACATACCAACCATACTAAAACCTATATGATCATCTTCGGGGCGCTGGCCGTCCTGACGGCGATCGAAGTCGGCATTACGTACATCCCAATGCCTAAGGTTGCGATGATCATCATCCTGATTGCCTTCGCACTCTTCAAGGCAGGCCTTGTTGCCGTTTATTTCATGCACTTGAAGTACGATGCAAAATTCCTGAAGATCATTGCCTATTCCCCACTCGCCGTTGCGAGTATTCTGATCTTAATGATTTCGCTCGAATGGGCGTTCCAGCCACACTGGCTCTTTTAAGGTATTCTTATGGCGGCATTTGATGAGCCGCTGGCAACCCGACAGCGCAAATTCCGATTAGTAATGATCGGCATCGGTATTTGGGTATTCCTTATTTTTCTGTTTCTGGCAGTTGTGATCTTTGTCGACTGGCACTAACGCTCGTCGCTTAATCCATCGTATCTTTGCAATAGTATGGAAAAGCTCTATATCATACTATGCCTCATTTCGCTCGGGCTGCTTTGTTCCTGCGACGCAACTCCTTCCGGAAAGACCGAAGAAGCATTACATCAATTTTCTCTCTTTAACGACAACGTTCAGCAATCGCTTTTTAGCAAGACCAAGAAAGCTCCCTCGATAGCCGATAAAGACCTTACTCCCGAATCGCAGTTCAGAGTAAATAGCTACGATACTGATACTCCGCCATCCGATACAACCGAGAATTGGAGATTATTTGTAACCGGCCTCGTCAAACATCCGGGCTATTATTCGCTCACACAGATAAAAGAGCTTCGTAAACAAGTGCAAAACTCCCAACACGTTTGCGTTGAAGGCTGGAGTCAAAAGATTAAGTGGGGCGGTGTTGCGCTGTGGTATTTTCTCGATTGGGTTGGCGCCGATTCGAATGCAAAGTATGTAGCCGTAGAATGTGCCGATAAATATTACGAAGGCTACGATATGGCAAGTGCCCGCCATCCGGAAACATTACTCTGCTACGAAGCATATAACAAACCACTCACCTTGCAGCACGGTGCGCCCTGCAGAATTGTAATGCCGACAAAGCTTGGCTATAAAAGTGCGAAGTGGATCATCAAACTTATCGTCACCAATAAAAAACCCGGCGGCTACTGGGAAGACCAGGGCTATGATTGGAATGCAGGATTATAACCACAGTGTAGTTTGCCTAAATGAATTACCTGCGTGAATTAGAAGCGGAGTCGATCTACATTCTTCGGGAAGCGGCGGCACAATTTAAGCGGCCGGCCTTATTATTTTCCGGCGGCAAAGATTCGACCGTGATGGCCCGGCTCGCTGAGAAAGCCTTTCGACCGGGAAGATTTCCATTCCCGTTGTTGCATATCGATACCGGCCATAACTTTGATGAGGTATTGGAATTCAGAGACTGGTTCGTCGATCAACTCGGAGAACGGCTCGTCGTTGGCAGCGTCGAAGAAACGTTAGCGCAAAAAGGCATCACCGCCGAGCATCCCGATTTTCATAATCGCAATCGATTACAATCGACAACATTGATGGATGCGATCCGAAAGCATCAGTTCGATGCTTGCATCGGAGGCGCCCGGCGCGATGAAGAAAAAGCCCGTGCCAAAGAGCGGATATTCTCGCTCAGGGGGTCGAGTGGTGCATGGGATCCGAATCATCAACGTCCCGAATTATGGAATACTCTAAACGGACGTCTACAACATAGCGAGCACATGCGTGTCTTCCCGATCAGCAACTGGAGTGAACTTGATATCTGGCGATACATCGAAGCGGAGTCGCTTACATTGCCATCGATCTACTTTGCACATAATCGCAACGTGATTCGCCGCGAAGGAAAGTTAGTGCCTCTCCATCCGTATTTGAATGTCGGTAGCGAAGAATTTATCGAAGAGTTAAGCGTTCGTTTCCGCACCGTCGGCGATATGACTTGCACAGCTGCTGTCAGTTCTACAGCCCAAAATGCAGCATCGGTTATCGAAGAATTGCAAACGAGCACGATAAGCGAGCGCGGAGAGACGCGCATCGACGATTCCTTTTCCGAATCGGCAATGGAAGAACGCAAAGCGGAGGGTTACTTCTAAATGCGGGCATTACATTTAATGACGGCTGGCAGTGTCGACGATGGCAAGAGTACGCTCATCGGCCGATTGCTCTATGATACCAGATCGATCTATAGCGATCAACTTGCCGAGCTCGAACGCATCAGCAATCGCAGCGGTAGTGCATTAAATCTTGCCCTCATGACCGATGGCCTGCGCTCCGAACGCCAGGGCGGTATTACGATCGATGTCGGTTACCGATATTTCGAAACGCCGAATCGGAAGATCATCCTTGCCGATACACCCGGCCATCTTGAATTCACAGCGAACATGATTGCTGCCGCTTCAAATGCCGAAGCCGCGATCATCCTCGTCGATGCTAGTCGAACGATCACCGAGCAAACGCATCGCCATATCATTCTTTCCCACCTAATGGGAATACGGCAGTTCATTATCTGTATTAATAAGATTGATCTGGCCGACTATAGCCATAAAATATTCGAAGAATTTAGCTCAAGGCTTCAACCATTACTCGATTCGTTATCCGGAATATC
>DASTAO010000075.1:0-9872 GCA_035712525.1 Kapaibacterium sp. (SeqCode) | reverse complement strand
GGTAAATCCGCCAAATGATACTCTTGATTATAGTATTGTCCCACTATCGACACCGAAGAGTCTGCCGATAACACTTGTTGATACTGGTACATACCGTTATGATATCTGCGGTATTCGTTTTGGGTACCCGATTGATAGTATTGTAGATCTGAGTACGAATAAGCAGATTCCGAACGGTGGTCAGCTTGGTAGACCGGTCGACATCAATGGTTTGGATTCGCTCTTATCATTAAACGTATGGTCACATCTTGATATCGTTGGTGATACAACAGTGCCCATCTTCGTTGACAACTGCTTGGGTTGGTGCGCCAACTGGGATACCATCTGGGTCCACATCGCTGCTGCTCAGACCATCTTATCTGGTACCGACTTCCCGGCAGTGCCGACGTACATCAATTGTCGTCAGGATTCTGGTAAGATTCGCGCAAGAAATGAAAGCCCGGGCGGACCAGGCTGGAATTTGACGAGTGTTGCCATTGTCTCTACACCAGGTAATACTGATGTTGGCGAATTCGACCTCATCGAACCAGGCACTGGTGCACACAAGCCGGCTCTTAACTTTAATAATCTGCTGCTTAAACCTGGTCAGTCCTATGACATTGAGGCAGTCTACCATCCGACCAAGGTTGGTAATGTAAGCGCAACCGTTCGCTACACCTTCGATAGTCTCGGACTCGGAACCCATATTGAAGTACGTGATAGAGTACTTACGGGTACCGGTAGGGCTGAGAAGACTACAATGACTGCCGCAAATCCGATTCCGTGGCCAGCAAATGATACAAAGCATGCTGCTTTGCCGCCAGGGTCTTATGCACAGGAAACAGCAAAATCATTTGATGTTCCGATTTCATTTACCTTGGATACGCTTCCGAAGAGTGCCGATGTTCAGAAGGTGACATTGGACGTAACATTCAAAGAAGATCTATTCACGAATGTTACCTTTACGCCTAATAGCCAGAAGTTCAATGCAACATCTAATGCGCCGGGTGTTCGCGATGGAAATGGTAATGTGACGGTTTCGATCACAGCTACTACTACAAACGGACCGCTTGTAACAGTTGATGAGATTGGTAAGCTGAACTTAACAGTTGCTGATGCTAAAGACCAAACCAGTAATTTTGTCATCACTAACATGACTTATTACGATGGCGGTGGTAATAGTATTTGTTACATCGTTACTGATACGATCCCTGGTACATTTATCCCAGATCGTCTGTGCGGTGATCCGACCCTCATCAAGTTCCTTGAGAACGGACAAATTTCGATGAGGATCGAATCGCTAACGCCAAATCCGGCTTCACAGGATAAATCACCGGTATTAACCTATAAACTCTATCAGGCAAATACACCGGTGAAGATCGATGTCTATAATCTCCTTGGAGAGAAAGTAGCTTCGGTTCAGGATGAGGCCTCGCTTGCAGCAGGTACCTACCAGGTGCAGATTCCGGTGACGGATCTCCAGAGCGGTACTTATACCGTTATGGTTTCGACGCCGAATAGCACGAAGAGCCAGCAGTTTATCTTAAATAGATAAACCTCGGGTTCTTCGAGAGAAGAACGTCTTGACAGATCAGGAGCGGGTATCTGACGGAAATTGCAGTAAATCGCGATTCCGCCGGATGCCCGCTTTTTGTTCGAGGGAAATGCTTCAATTTTACTGATTTATTAGCAGACGGAATACATCCGGTTGCTCTATAAAGTGTATATATAGATAGATTACAGTTACATTTTACGAGGTAAATGATAATGAAACGATCAATACTTTCTTTTGCGATAGCGCTTTCGGCGCTCTTGAGTTTGGCGACGGCACAAGCACAAACAATATACTGGCATAAGACCGGCGGGCCACAGGGTGGTGCAGTTGGGGATATTTCAGCCGATTCTTCCGGCAGGGTCTGGATATCAGTCTTGCGCGATGGTGCCTGGTTTAGCGATGACCATGGTAATACTTGGGATTCGATCAGTAAAGGGCTTCCTTCGCCGAACGTCAAATGGATCTGCGCCTCGAATGACGGGTACGTCTATGCCGTCAAGTTGCAGCAGGATTGGGTTTACCGTTTGAATACAAACGTACCGAAAGACCAATGGATATGGGAAGATATTACACCTGTGAAGGGCATTAGCAATTCCATCAGTTGCATCATAACCACTCAGGAAGGTTATGTCGTTCTAGGCACAGGGTTAAATCAGACTGATCTTAAGGGGGCAGTGATCTCTAAAGATAGGGGTAACAGTTGGTCATCATTGGCTCCTACAATAGGTAATGCCAATTTTGTAGCTCGCGGAAAAAATGGCGAGTATGCTATCTATCAGCAACTCCCGAGTCGCTCGGTATGGGTTACACAAGATGATGGTGCTAACTGGACTAAACTTGCAGATCCAGTACCAACGTCGCAGATCGTAACCACTCTTGAGATTGCTCGACAAGGTCAGAATGCAAGAACCATAGTGGTAGGCACAAAGAAAGCATTTTCAGGAAATCCGAATGGTGGACAAATCTTTTCTTGGTTTGACACAAGTACAGTTTGGACAAAGTCCTATCAGGGGCCGACAAACCCACAAGGCGGCAAGAACGACGATCATATCGATGATATCATTAAGGTACATATGAAGAATCCTAATCCTGATATTCTCTATGCCTGTTACCACGGCCGCATTCTTCGCTCTGGTGATCTCGGTTATACTTGGACCGTACAGGATAGTGTAAAGAAAGGCGATGAGCCTTTCCAGATGACTGCTGAGAAGAACGATGCGGGTGATACCTATCTTTATCAGGAATCCGAACCGGATGGTATTCATCGTTCAATTGATCATGGTGTGACCTGGGTCGAGCAACTGAATGCCGGCTTGAATTTCCATCTAATGTATGGTGGTGGTATCGATACGGTTTCTGCCGCAGCAAAAGCATCTCCAAAAGGTGAGATTCTCTATGGAGTGATCGAATTCGGTCTGATCACTTCAACTGATGCTGGTGCCACTTGGACGGGTCCGGAAGAATTCGGCCAGGAATCCTATACTAATACATTGATCATAGCTCCTGATGGAACACCGGTCGCCGGTACCGATGCGGGAATCTTTATTTCAAGAGATCATGGCAAGTCGGTTGAATTGGTAAAAGAAGTTCTGTCCAATGCAAATGGACTTGCTATTGTCCGCGATAGTCTTTTCCACCGTTCATGGGTATATGCAACCTTCCAAAATGCTTTCTTGCGGGCTCCTGCAGATAGCTTGGATCAATGGAGGCCTGCACCAACCACGGGTATGGACTCGACCGATAAATTACCTTGGGGAATAGCCGGAAATGGAAATAATTTATTAATTGCTGGGACTCCTGCTCATTATTATCAATCTAATAATGCCGGTGAGACATGGAGTGCAATGACCAATACCCCTATTAGCAGTGGCGGCGTTGGGCTCAATCCCGTCAAAATGATAATTCATACTGATGGCTCCTATATTTCTTATTCTTCGGGCGCTCCAGCAAATGGTGGAGGTGCATGGCGATCTTCCGATGGTGGAAATTCCTGGGCGCATATATTTCCACCTGAACTTCTTGGAGCACCTCTTCCAACAGACTTTTACGGACTAAATAATGATAGCAAAGGTACTATTTTTGTCTGTTCCGATAGTGGTCTCTGGCGTTCAAATCCTGGCGATCAATCTTATCAGCATTGGACGAACGTAGGTGGCGGTCTTTATTTCGATGGGCTTGAATACACGAAGAAGCAAGTGAATGTTGCCGAGGTCGTCGAAAACAGAGTGGCTAATACGTACTACGCCTTTGCTCGTGGGCTCAGCGTTTGGGAAAGTACCACAATGGGTGGGGTTCGCTTACCATTCTCTTCTGCTTCGAAGAACCCATCAGTTATTGGATATCCGAATCCATTCATTTCATCGACCACGCTTCAGTTCGAGTTGAAAGAAGCATCTCAGGTTCATATTGAAGTGCTTGATGTGATGGGTAGAGTTGTTGCGAATATTCCGACTTCGTATTTCGATAGCGGCAAGCATACCGTATCGTTCGAAGCTGGTTCGCTTGAGACGGGTAACTATATGGTAGTGCTCCGTGCCGGCGAAACGACCCAGACCGGTTGGATCACGTTGACCAAATAGTCTGAATCAGAATTTTCTGAATTTCAGAGTGGACAGAATTATAAGGCGGGCAATTTGCCCGCCTTTTTTATTTAGAATATTCTAATGGGAATTCGAATCGGTTTCTATCGAGAGATATTCTCAGGTTGCCAAAGAACCGGTAGCGATCAGGAATTTGCGGAAGCGGCTGTGGAGCGATGAATGAAATTGTTTCGGTTTGTGCGGGATAGAGATTCGAAACCGGCATTGTGATGGGAGCTTTATAATCGTTAGCTGCCGGATCGAATATTCTGCGCTCACGGAAATGAAGAACGAAGGTGTGGGGCTTGTCAGGGTTGGCAAGGCCGCCTCTGAATTTAAGGGTGTACATAGCCGAATCGTTATCGGCAAATTTTACTTCAACCCAGCCGGTACGCCAATCGAGAGCATTGTTATTAACGGCTGAAGAATCACTCTTGAGAATTTGATAGGCAATATCGGTAAATAAATTATAGTCCTTGCGGTCGAGGAAAACATCGAAAGAACAAATTTTTTCAAACCCGATACGTTTGAAGTTCATCGTGTATGTATCGCCAGTTGAAAGCGTCGTATCAAAAAAACGCTCATAGCCTTCGATCGTAGCTTTCGATGCACCGGTTTCCATGGTCGTTGTTGAATTGTTAGTAAGAGTGAATTGACCCTTAACATAATTACCGGTGGTTGAATAATAATCGTAAGAATAATCGATCGGGAATGCTTCGACCGAAAGATTTACCGACGATGCTGTTTCATCGTCAGAGCCAATGCCACGCTTTACATCGATCTCCCAAACTCCTTCGCGAAGCTCATCACCGGTGATCCAGCGGCTTTTTTCTTCGCTCTCATCATCGGTAGGGCGAAGCCTCAAATACTGATATGATTTACCATCGTTATCGAAGATAGCAGCATCGGCGCTTTTCGGATTGCCTTCATTGGAGGAAAGCCTGAGCTTGACGGCTTTTGCACCGGCCGGGATACGAAAAAAATATCGAGAAATATTTCCGTTGCGGACAGGAATATTTTTTATTTCAACCTGGAAGTTGTTTGCCGGCGTCAGTTCATAGGGAATGACAACCGTATTCCATAACTCGAAATCCGCTGCAGTTCTCGGCGAACCTTTTCGGTAGCCTAAAATTTTGCCGACATAGAGTCCCGGCAATTGTAATTGCTTTTCATCGTATTTGACGTTCACTTCAAGAGCACCATCACCGCGGCGGTAGGTGCTTTGCTCGACCGACGAAAGCCACGGAGAATTAGAGACAAGGTCATACGCATTAAAGCCTATCTTGCTTGATCGGGAGCCATCGCCTGTTTGATCGATCGGAGTAATATAGAATGTTGTCCGTTCGCTATTCTTCGGATAGTATCCGTTACGATAATAGGCAGCTGTGCCGTATCCGTTGACATTCGGTACTGCAACCTTAACCGCATATTTTGCCGGGTTTTTTCCATCACGCTGCCAGCGCGAAAGCCAATCGAATGCTTTTGGAATGTTTGCCAGTCCTGCCCCTTCATCAAGCAGCGTTGCGCCCTCGATATGGTTGGCGCCGAGTTCAAGTGCTCGTTTGATGGCAGCGAGATTCGGTTTATAATTCGGAAAACTTTGCTTCATTGCTGACGCAAGAACGGCACAACATCCCGTCGTATATGGGGAGGACATCGAAGTGCCGTTATAGCGATCGCGGGTAACATAATCGGGAACAGTGCTAATCGCCGTGCCTGGAGTAACGATCGTCGGTTTTGCTAACTCTGCTCCACGAGAAGAGAAATCCCAGATGACGGTTTTTGTTGTTGCCAGTCCGTAAAGATCACGAGCTGTTTCGTACGGGAGCGCTGCTCCGCTTGAGATCACATTACGCGCAGAAGAGGGGATACCGATGTTGGATATTCCGGGTCCTTCGTTACCGGCACTAATGCAAACCACAACTTCCGGGTGAGCATCGAGAATGGAATCGAGCCAAAGATCCATCGCTGCTTTTCCCTCGAGTTCGTTACCAATGCCAAAGCTCATGTTTGCGATAACCGGCTTACCACTTTCTTCAGCAAGCTTTACTACATACTCGTATGCTCGCTTCATTGAATTCGTAACCGTTACACCACCCATGGTATTATCAGCAAATTTTAAGGCGACTAATTCGGCACCGGGTGCAACACCGTTGAAGCCTTGCTGTCCATCGATGTTGCAACCAGCGGCAATACCCGCTACGTGAGTGCCGTGCCCACCATCGGCGAAGTATAGATTGATCCGGTTCTCGTCCGGAAAAATATTTACTGCCGCAGAAAGGAAGCGTTCATCATGGCGTTCTTTTCTTGAATTGCGAAAATGAACAAGGTCTCCATTTTCATTGAAGTTCGAAAGCGTTGGCTCGTCGGCAACATCGCCATCGGCATTGCCATCAACAATAGCTACATAATGATTCGGCTTGTCCTGAAAAATGAGGACACCGAGAATATCAGTTTTGCTACCGTTAAAATTAAGATCGCCGAGCCCGTTCTTAAAGTGCGATTCGTCGAGAGCCGCATAAAAATATTTCCCATCGATCGGAGCAATGGATTTTGCATCTAAGCCTTTTAAAACTTGTGTGCTGCCGACATAGAGCATATCGCCATTACGGGTGGCGGTTTGATAAAAGAGATCGCCGGTGCCGCTGAAATCCTGAACATCGATAAACTTACGTTTGCCTTCGGTGGTAAGACGCAGGCCTTCAATTCCCGGATCGACACCATCGTCGAGCACCGCCACTATCGTACCTCGGCCATCGAAGGTTGGATGGTCCTTTATGAATTGATCGATTCCACAAGCACCGAGTGATAAGAAGCTCCATGAGCCTTGAGCCGATTGAGTCGTCGTAGTGGAGGCCGACGTGCCAAGAGTATCGATCAGTCGCTTTTGTTTTTTTGCACCGGTTTGGGCAGTAAGAGGGTTGGGACGCGCTAATAGGATGCTGAAAACAACTATTGTCAGGGTATAAAAGTGGTTGCGGGTTTGAAGTTGCATAGGCGAAGTAAACACTCCATAATGGTTTTCAGTTGAGAACTATGGGCGAGTGCAGGGCGATATTCCGTATTTTTGCACTTTACATTCATTTAATAAATGAACATCATACTTTTTGGCCCCCCGGGCGTTGGTAAAGGCACTCAGGCAGAACGCATCCGTGATGGGTATAACCTGCACCATATTTCTACCGGCGATATCCTTCGCGCTGCAGTGAAGGCCGGGACACCGCTTGGCCTCGAAGCTAAGAAATTCATGGATGCCGGAGAACTCGTCCCGGATGGAGTTATCATTGGCCTTGTTCGCGAGGTACTGATCGACGATCAAAAAGCTGGGAAAGGATTTTTACTCGACGGGTTTCCGAGGACAGTACCTCAGGCAGAAGCACTTGACGGATTATTTGCGGAGCTGAGCATCGGTGATGTTCGCATTGTTGTTCTCGATGCGCCAGAGGATGAGCTTGTTACCAGAATGGTGAAGCGCGGACAAGAATCCGGCCGTATTGATGACACCGAAGATACCATTCGCCATCGTCTTACGGTCTATCATGCTCAAACAAAGCCGGTGCAAGAGTATTACGCTAAGAAGCGCTCGCTCGATATGGTCGATGGCCTCGGAGCGATCGATGAAATAACGGAGCGCATCAAAGCGAAATTAACATAACGTATCAATGCGGCGAACCTCGGCTGCAATACTCCTCATCTTCTTCTGCACAACGATTGCAGCAGCGCAGCCAAAGCCGCTTCGGACGATCGAAGATTCTGTTGCCGATAGATATTTGCGCCACGGAGCCTGGCAGCATTCCATTACTTCACCGGAATATGGCCGCTGTATCGATAGTGGCTTAGCAGTGCTTCCGCACTATGCCTACCTTTGGCAGCAGCGTGGGATGCCATTCTGGAAACAGATGAAGTATGAAGTTGCGCTTGCTTATACCGATAGTGCCGTTAAATATGATACCTTGCATTGGCTCGATTACCGGGCATTTTGCAAATGCATTTTCCAAAAGAGTTATGTGAGTGCAATAAAAGATTTTCGACTGGCGAAGAAGGTTATCGGCAACTCTACCGTCATGGATCATGATTATGATTTTTACATTGGCCTTAGTTATTTACAACTGGCGCAATATGATTCATCATTGTGGTACTTCAGAGAAAGCATTCGTAACGATAGCATAACATTCGGCCCTACCGGTTTGCATCATTTGCATTCGTTCTATATGGGAATCGTTCTTTATGAATTGCAGCATTATCAGGACGCAAATTATTGGTTCGACCGGTCGCTGCGATCGAATCCTGATTTTGCCGATGCCGAATATTATAAAGCAGCCTCACTGCGAAAGTTAGGTGATACCGTAGCTTCCGATCTCTTATTCAAGCAAGCAGAAGATCACTTCTATGAAGGTAAGACGATCAATGAGGACAATGCTATTTATGAACGATACCCTTATCAACTAAGCCCGGCCTGGTTCGACAGGGTAAAGAAGAAAACTCCCTGAAAAGCCCAAAACTCTTCGAAAAGCTCTATCCTTTCGTATTTTTGTAGTTCTATCTCAAACATTATTCTAATATTAAATGGATTTCCACTTAAGCGAAGATCATATTGCCATTCGGGATGCTGCCCGCGAATTTGCCGTTAATGAAATAGCTCCAAGCGCCGTCGAGCGCGATATTACGGGCGATTTCCCAACCGAGATCGTCAAGAAAATGGGCGAACTTGGCTTCATGGGTATGATGGCTGCACCTGAACATGGCGGCTCAGGCCTTGACACAGTGAGCTATGTGATCGCCATGGAGGAAATCTCGAAGGTCGATGCCAGTGTAGCGGTTGTGATGTCGGTTAATAATTCACTCGTTTGTTGGGGATTGGAAGAGTATGGTAGTGACGATATTAAAGCTCGAATCTTAACCCCGCTTGCTCGTGGGGAGAAGATAGGAGCCTACTGTCTTTCCGAGCCAGGTGTTGGCAGCGATGCTACCCAGCAAGCTACAACGGCTCGTAAAGATGGTGACCACTGGATCATCGACGGTGCTAAGAATTGGATCACTAATGGTACAACTTCGGACTATTATATAGTCTTCGCCCAGACCGATCCAGCGAAAAAACATAAGGGTGTGACGGCATTCATTCTTGAAAAAGGAATGCCAGGATTTGAGATCGGAAAGAAAGAAGATAAGCTCGGTATCCGTTCGAGCGATACCTGCTCGCTTGCCTTTACCGGAGTCAAAGTGCCTGACACAAATAGGTTGGGCAATGAAGGCGAAGGATTTAAGATCGCGATGGAAACACTTAACGGCGGCCGTATCGGGATTGCAGCACAGGCTCTCGGCATTGCCAGCGGCGCTTTTGAAAAGGCGATCAAGTATTCATATGAGCGCCATGCGTTCGGTCAGCCGATCAATCAATTACAAGCTATTCAATTCAAACTTGCTGAAATGGCAACCAAGATCGAAGCCGCCCGCCAGTTGATCTTCCGTGCCGCTCGCTGTAAAGATAACGGGGAGAGTTACATTAAAGAAGCAGCAATGGCGAAGCTCTATGCTTCGACTATCGCATTCGAAGTTGCAAACGAAGCGATCCAGATTCACGGTGGATATGGCTATGTTCGTGAGTACCTCGTTGAGCGTGCGCTTCGGGATGCAAAGATCACACAGATCTATGAAGGAACCTCGGAGATCCAGCACATTGTCATAGCTCGCCAGGTCTTAAAAGAATACCAATTGTAAGAAGTCACGACTGTCGTATATTTGTATATTCACAATTTAAC
>DASTAO010000074.1:0-3694 GCA_035712525.1 Kapaibacterium sp. (SeqCode) | reverse complement strand
CTGTACTTTGCACTCCCTGAATGCCGCTCGACCCACTTCCGCCACTTGAGCTGATCGTAATAGTTTTCGTAGCGGCATTATTTGTAATGATGGTAGAACCTGCTCCGGCAAGTGTAACGTCGCCTTGCATGGTGTTAACGGTATTTACTCCGGCCGTACCGCCGCCGCCATTAAGCACACTCCCAGCAACTTCAGCATAGACAGCATGTAAAGCGTATGGCGCAGCAAGCAGGGGAGTTCTTGGCGAAAGCTCATTGCCACCATCGACACTGACGCCGAGGAAATAGGCTTTATCGAAGGCAACTGAAACCGGAATCTCTGTAACAGATCCGATTATCACATTGAACATTCCTCCGACGACCGCGACCGGTTGCGTTTCGGTAAAGATGGCCGTCCCACCGGTCGATTCGGTATAGAGTTTTAATTTCAGCGAGTGATTTCCGTTCGGAACAAGATTACCGGAGGCATCGGCAAGGACACCCTGATAACTTATTTGACGCGGAGTTTGAGCAACGACAATATCAGCAACCGACACAAAAGCAGCAAGAAGCAATAGAGTAACGATCTTCATAAGCATTAATGAATAATGGCACAACTGAAAACACGATTAATAAAACCGCAAGCGTTCTGTGGGATTGCTCGTCGTGGGTGGGGGCAGCGAGCTATACGCCGTTAGGCGGTAAGGGGCTTGTATTAAAAGCGATTAATACCGAAAATGGTTTACCAGAATTTCCTTATTTATTGCCGACTATTTATCGTCAATTATTTATCGTCGTCGATCTGGTCTTTCATCTTGATGATGTAGCGGCTGTGGGCATCGTACCAGCGGTCATGGTTCGGGATGATGTTGTTAGCACCCCGGCGTTCTAATAACTGTAAATTGGCAACCTCTGTAGTGGGATTCAACACTTCGCGTTCAAGGATCAGGCCGTAATCACGGGCGAAAAATCTGATCGTGTAGCTGTCTTCGCCTTTTGTTTTATCGATATATTTAACGACGACAACATCGTGATAGACCTGAGATAGTCCCGGTGGGAAATAATCGGCATACCGACCGACGACCGATGCTTCAATGTTATTTGCACCATCGGCAAACCATGTTGAGCCGATCGAAAGGTCTCCTTGTAATACAACTAAGCCTTGATCGGAGCCAGTCGAAGAAAGGATACATTTGATTGGAGCACCTGGCGTCGGCTGCTCGACCTTGAAATAATATAAAACGTTTGAAGAAGCTGGTGTCTGGCTTACGAGCTGAATATAGCTTCCGTAGGTAGTGCTCGTGATCTGCGTATTGTAGGTCGTTGTATCCTGCGAATTCGCAGAAGTCCCTTGAGAGTAGACGTACTGAATACCAGTTGTGGCCGGATAGAAATACTGATCGGCCGGAGCATTTTCAGAAAGTTCAGGCGTGGTCGGAGCGCTGCAGGAGGCTAGCAGGGCAGCGGTTGCTAACGATGCGATCAGTTTTTTCATATCGTCTCTCCGTATAGTATAAAAGAAACCTACAACCTACAAATCCCTTAGAAGTGGAAATAGATTCCCGTCGAAAGTTCGTAGTTAGTATTGAACGGATCATTAAGCGAAACGGCATCCGAGCGCCCTGCATTTTGTGGACGATTATTTGTAAGCGCCTTATATTGTGCTTGTACACCGCTTTGAATTGCCGTTACTCGTAAAGCCGTATTTACTCCGACGTCACCTGTTACATCAAATCGTAATCCAAGCTCAGAGCTATAATAGATCGGTCCGAGGGAGGTCGCTGCTGCACCGAGATTTGCGGCGAAAGCAACTTTCGAGCTGATCGGCATCCGGTATTCGAGTAATCCGCCGTACCAAGTCGTCTGCATGTGCTTAAGATCTGCCGTTGCTTCATAAATAAGACTAGTGGCATTATAATCTTTAACACTCCAGGCTAAGACCTTCTGGGTAACATTTGATGAACCGACACTGGCGCCGATCCAGAAAGACGGTGTAAGCATATACTTGACACTAACATTTGAGTTAGTGATGATCGGCATCGAGGTATTCGTTGCATCGTTATTCGGGAATTGCTTTCCGATGCTTTCCTGGATCGAGAAATCAAATCGTTCGAGGAAGCTTGACCTATGGCTTTCAGTCGGTTCGGCAACATTGATATTTGTACGGGCATTCTGCATGCCTGGCTCACGAATTTGCACCGAAGCCGGGAGAAAGTAAGCTGCCTGTGGAATAGATGGATTCGATTGCTTCGAAGCGATCGAAAGATCTTCCGGCATTTGGGTCGAAGTCATATCAAGCTGTGGTAGGGGCGCTTCGAACGACTCATCAGTAGTGCGGACAGGTGCACTAGCGTGTACAACCATTTTATTTGATGTCCGAGAGGTGGCGGGCATCGTATTATTTTGGATCGAGTTATTTCGGATCGGGCGATCGGTAGTCGTTACAGCAGCAATCGTTGATGCCGGAACACTCTCGATCGTTTTCTGAATCGGTGCGGCAACTTGAACCGGTTCGGTAGTATGCCAAATAACATATCCTGAAACAAGACCGATAATAAGTGCAAGCGAGGCAACCATCGCCGTCCTGAAGGCAGTAAATCCGGTAACAACTGTAGAACTGGTAGTTACAGCCGAAGGAATAGATGCTACGATCGGTTCGAAAGCGGGCGGCATCGTCGCAAGAGCAGCCCAGAGTTTTTGTTCGGCGGCATACGGCACGCTGATCGCAGCACGGTCTGAGCTAATAATAGCTTGCTGCTTCATATAGCTGCGTAATATATCGCGGCGTTCGGGGGAGACCGAAAGTCGATGCAACAGTTCGGCTTCAGCCTCATGGGTGAGGCTGCCGTCGAGAAACTCTTGCAATTGTATCGTCACATTTTCCATACTCACTCCAATATCATTCCTCTACTAATAATCTTCTTTATAATATGGCTCAAGTACCTTGCGTAATTGTTCGCGGGTACGATAAATTCTACTTTTAACGGCGGCGATCGTCAGCTTCATCGTATCGGCAATTTCCTGATAGGTCATTCCCTGATATTCGAAGAGGATGAACGGTTCGCGATTTTCAGGTGGCACGCTGTCGAGTGCAGCCTGAATGCGCTCAGCCCAATCTTCACCGATCTCATGATTGGCTATGGCCAAGTCTGAATAGTTATCGATCGAATCATGCTCTTTACGGTCTCTGATCCTATTGAGGCAGAGATTATGGGCAATGGTAAAGATCCAACCGGATAAACTACGTTCTTCGGTGAATTGATAGGCACGCTGCCAAACCCTGATAAATACTTCCTGGAAGAGATCTTCTGCTTCTTCGGAGCTGCCGAGCATTCTTAAACAGTAGGCATAGACACGCTGGCGATACCGAAGGTATAGCTGCGTGAAAGCCTCGCGTTTTCCTTCTTTGAATTCGCGAAGCAACCGAAGTTCGAGCGTCTGGTCCTCATCTCTTGAACCCGATGCTCGTGTCTTCCCCACTGTCTCTAGTAATTGTGCCACTTCAGGTTAGCAGCCAGTTTACACAGTATTCGAAATCTTCCTATAAAAGTAACACGGGCAGGGGGTCAAAGTTGCGCCCGGATTTTGTGGATTATTCAGCTTTTTACAGAATTCTGTGGAAAACCGCTTTTTTCGCTTAAATTAATGAGTTAGGCTCTATTTTGACCCCAATTACCTGTATCGATCCCTCATTATTTAGCCCTTTTCCGTCGTTC
>DASTAO010000073.1:0-2469 GCA_035712525.1 Kapaibacterium sp. (SeqCode) | reverse complement strand
ATTTCTCACCGTATAAACTGTTTTCATAATAGTGGGACTTCCTCCCACTATTCGATCATTGCCAATAGGCACATGAAAAACGGGCAGCATATTCATACCACCCGCTTTCCTCCCAGAACAAACTGCCTTCACGGGGACAGCTTGCTTGTATATATTTAAACAGCTTTGTCACTTATGCTGGATGTAAAGTAACAATAGAAAACTAATCGGAATAGTACATTGCTATTCCATTGGAATTATTCAAAATAGCAGAAAGTTGTTTTACACGTTGACTCCCCAGAGAATGCTATAAGATTAAGTGTTCAATGAAGACTTAATCCTATATGTCTCATTGGCCCAGCCCCATCCCAAAGGATGGGGCTGATTTATTTTAAATGGGTCGGGTTGTAACAGAGGGCATGGTGTAGGTGTCTTTTATCGTAGCGCCGGCATCTTGCCGGCATTCTTTCAGAGGTGCATATTTCAAATGAATGTCGCAATGCTGAAGCTATGCCGGCAAGATCCCAGCGCTATGGCTTTAGCCCAAAAAACGAACCAGCTACAACTGCTGTTGACATATTTAATGAAACGTATTATTCTCTTTATATCGATCTGCATGGTAGGCTTTTGCTACCTGACACTCGATAAGACCCTTTCCGAACTTGGCCTTACGCACGATGGGGCGATAGCCTATATCGATTCCAGTCTTACTGCCGGAACACTGATCTATCCCGCCACCGCCAGCAAGATCGCCTCAAAAGCCCGCGCCGCGATCGCTACCGATATGGTACGCCTTGCCAAGGAGTGGACGGAGTCCCCCGAATTTGCCCAGTGGTATTCCGACTTTCGCCGTAATGGGAAACCGAAACCACCCGAGCCCCCGCACGGAGCAGGGGAGATCAACTCCGAGAAATTGCTTGCAATGAAACAGCTCGAAGAAACGGCAAAAAACATTAACCTACTACCAGCCGATCAGCAGCCGGCAATGAAGAAAAAGATCGATAGCACGCGCGCCGCAATGATGGCCGAGCAAATGCAAATGCGCCCCGAGCAAATGATCGAGCAAGACCGTGCTGCTAATGAAGCATTCAATGTAAAGATCCAGGCCTATAATAAAGAGCTTTCCGAATGGGATAAAACCTTTCCTCCCGATCCGGTAGAAGCCATCAAAGCACGCCTGCAAGCATATCTCGCTCTTTCGGACTCAGTAGATTTTACAGCCGCAGTAACCGAGCCGATCGATGGCAAACGCCTATTCGTAAACCCCGACTACGAAAAGAAATCCTGGACCTGGAAAAAATGCTACCGAGCCGGTAAAGAAGCAAACGCCGCCGCAAGACAAGCAGTATGGGCTTGGCTGAAGGAATTGAAATAATTGTCTGAATCAGAATTCTCAGAATTACAGAATAAGGAGAATTAATAACTGTGGCACGACCGTCCCGGTCGTGCGATCTAACAGCAGTAAAGATCTTTTTCGCACGAGCGAGACGCTTGTGCCACATCCGCCAACTCCTAACTCAAAAGCTTCCCCTCCGGCTACTTTTTCCCCCGATTTGTAGTTTACACTACTCAATGTCAACCAAAAAGAGAACCCTCGTAACCGCCGCGTTACCATATGCTAACGGACCTATTCATGTCGGGCATTTAGCCGGAGTCTATATTCCTGCCGATATGTACGTCCGCTATATGCGTCTGCGATATGGTAAGGATAGCGTTCTCTTCATTTGTGGCTCCGATGAGCATGGTGTGCCGATCACGATCAGCGCCGAAAAAGAAAAAGTCACTCCGAAAGATATCGTCGACCGCTATCATAAGCTTAATGCCGAGACCTTCGAAAAGCTCGGCGTCTCGTTCGATTATTATGGCCGTACCTCGAGCGATGAGCATAAAAAGATGTCTCAGCATTTTTTTACAACGCTCCTCGAATCTGGTAATCTCTCCGATAAAGAAGAGCCGCAGCTTTATGACGAGCAGGCGAAAATGTTCTTGCCTGATCGCTACGTTGAGGGCACGTGCCCGGTTTGCGGTAACACCGATGCCCGCGGCGATCAGTGCGATAATTGCGGTACCTATCTGAATCAAACGGAGCTGATAAATCCGCGCTCGAAGATAACCGGCAATAAGCCGGTCGTTCGTCCGACGAAACACTGGTACTTCAAACTCTCAAAATTTCAAAAGCCGCTCGAAGAGTGGATCGAATCGAAAGCCGGTAGCTGGCGCGAGATGGTCGTTCAGCAAACGCGCAGTTGGCTGAAGTCTGGCTTGCAAGATCGCCCCATCACTCGCGATCTCGATTGGGGTGTACCGGTACCGCTTGACGGTGCAAACGGTAAAGTGCTCTACGTCTGGTTCGATGCGCCGATCGGTTATGTGACCGCAACAAAAGAGCATTTACCCGACACCTGGCAGGATTGGTGGAAGGATGATGAAAATTCAGAGTGGGTTTGCTTCCTCGGCAAAGATAACATCGTCTTCCATACAATCATGTTT
>DASTAO010000072.1:0-3815 GCA_035712525.1 Kapaibacterium sp. (SeqCode) | reverse complement strand
TTTTTTTTCACTCACCTCACCAAATAATGCTTCTATGGCACTTTGGTGATCCTTAAATGTATCCGAGATGATACCTTCATACAGCTTCATCATGGGTGAAGCCTTTTTGAAATTGGGGAAATTGAGCTTTAATCCATAAAGTTTGATTTTTTGCTCAAATCCTTTAATATCTTCAAACATAAGTTATTGAAAAATAATAAGATAACTTTTTTACTGCGCAGAAATAATTCAAATATACATAAAAAAAAATTAGTTATTTGTCCTTTTCAATAATCGGTTGAACTGGTAACTTTGCATCGTAAGAAAAAGAATTTTCATAAACAACCCACAACGATGCTACCCATTTATGCTATACTGCTATATCTTTCTCAAATTTTTTGTGGAGGGATATACACTCAACCACAAATGAATGAGATCATATCTGCAAACCAAAAACAAATTGACCAACTTCAAGGTGACCCGCTAATGATGGATCAGATCCACCAGCAATATGATCAGCAGGCAAATGTGATCATTGAAGACAATCCGGATATATTACCATAGTCTTGTCATCCCATCCACTATCACCGTTCTGTCGCAGAACAACCGCCGCCGTTTCTCTCTGGGAAACGGTGGGCGGGATAGTGCTTATGAGTGTTAGTTTTTGAGGTCCTCCATGTCGCAACGAACCGCCTGCTGCTCATTATGGGTTGCGGCAGGCGGGTTCGAAAATAATATTTTTTTTTTTAATGAAAAGATGAAATAAAAACTGAATCGATAGAAGGGAGATAGTATGTCAACATTGAACGGTTCTCAAGGTCAATTGCTGAGTATCGAAAATGCGGGGGGGGGGGACAATGAGCGAATCCCACCGGAAGAAACACATTGCCTGGGAGCAACTCCTCCAGCAAAAGCCGCATCTCGATCAGGCTTTTCATTCCATTGCTTCGGTTTGTCCGGATCTGACGAAAATGGAATTGCGGGTTTGTGTGCTCGTGCGCGAAGGGCTATATAGTTGGGAAATTGCTGCGAACCTTAATGTTTCTGAGCGCACCATTGAAACGCATAGGTATCATGCCCATAAGAAAATAACTGAACAGTTTGGAAATGATCTGTCATTTTCGTTAAGTGCCTTTCTACGCTCGCTAATAATATAAAAATATTTTTTTCAAATATCAGTAGTTTCTACGTACCGGATTTTCCATGGTATTCCATATTTTTGTGATAGAAGATAAAGCTCCTCTTCGTAGCGTTCCTGAGTTGGTTGTACATCGTCATCGACGTTGCTTGGTTGTTTGCTTTATCACCCTTTATTATCACTAACTATCATTTGTGTCTATGAAATCTATCTCTTGTTTCTATAAAGCATTTATTATTATTGCTTTCCTTGCCATTGGGTTAGTTGGAAGCAGTAAGGCACAGTGTCCGTTGTATCAATCTTGTTTGACAACTCCTGGTAATCCATGCGGTGGTATTGACGACAATGGCAATGCTCGCCTATTGCAAACACAAGATCAATATGGGTATTGCTTTAGTTGCGCCGGCTCTCCAATTCCTCCAGTTTTGCCTGGAGTATACATAGGAATATCCTCCAATACTTGCCACTTCCAATGTTGTGGACCTTGTTTGGATGCCGACACTAATCCAAAATTTTTTCATATCAGAAACTTAACAGGCTGTGGTCCGATGGCAGGGTGCGGACCATACGGCCCTCCTCCTACTTTTAGTGAGGTTATTGAGGCGGTAGAGATTATAGGCACTCCAACGCCAGGTATGAACTATGGTGATCCAAATTTCCCAATTTTTAGAGTATGTCAACCCCTGAAGCAATTTGGAGTTTTTCAATCCGCTGGCTATGATTTTAGCCGCGAATGGAGAATTCAAAGTGTATTGCCTATACCTGGGGGTTGCACACAAGTAGCTTCTAATTTTGACACCTCAGCAGTTTGTGATACGGCTACAGCATATCAGTGTGGCCAACCACCTTCCGGACAAAGATACTTTAGAGTATTGTTGACTCCATCTACTGCGCCAGGTACAAATGTGGAAGATATGAAAATTTATGCTCTTGAACATTTAACATTTGTTTTAAGAGGCATGGACCAAATTTCAGGGGTAATCATACATTATTCTGCACAAACTTGGCATCCTGTTGGGGGGACTGCGCAGAAGTTATTCACCCCAGCCGTCGACACCCGTCGTATTGCAAGCGGACATTGTTGGGACTGTATCCCAGGACATGAACATGATTGTACTTACCCTAACTGTAACGATAACACTTTGGGTAGCCGTGGATGTTATTAGAATTCATTATATAAAGAGGAGTTTGATAATGCAAACTCCTCTTTATATAATACCGATTCTGGAACTACATTGTATAGGGCATTGTAAATTTATTAAGTACACCTGCTTATGGGGACATAGAAATGAAAAAAATTCTCTTTTTGGTTGTAGCCATTATTTGTATTCAAGTTTCTCAGTTAGGTGCGCAATCATCCTCTTATGGCCATTGGACAAAAATTAAAATAGAGCAAGACAGCGTTTGGCCTACGAGATTAGAATTTGTTGATACGCTTAATGGCTATCTGCAATGTGTCTCAGACAACGGCCAACTTGATCATCGTGTTTATCTAAAGCCAGGCATTATCGTCGGACAATTTTTGCAATATTATTACCGAACAACCGACGGTGGTGCAACTTGGAAGCAAATCTCCTTTGGACCTACTGTTGCTGATTGTTTCGATGCTCGTACTAAAAGTTACGTTTGGCCAGCCCCGCATCCTATTATTATAGCATCGCATTCAGTTGCTTATATTAAAGTACAAATTCCAGATACTACGAAAACGGATGGTTTTCGGTATCAGTTGTTAAAAACATCAAACGCTGGTGAGACCTGGGACTCCATCCATATATCGAACATGGATGTGAACACAATATGGAATATCTCCAAATTTTTTGATGATTATGGTATAGCTTCTTTTAAGGATAAAACCACTAATGGAAATTATTTATATACTTCTATAAACTCCGGCAAAGACTGGCAGTTGCTTGGCGATACTTCAAATGCATTATATCGCAGGCATGATATGTCGAACTTGAATTATTTTGATAAAAGACATTTTTTTGTATTGGGATCACCACAATTTCATGATGGTGTCAATACTTTCCAGAGTTATGACGCTGCAGTGAGTTGGGATTCATCATATTGGAAATTTCCAACTGAATGGCGCTGGCCTAACTGGTGGGACTCATCTTTAAGAGTGCCTTCAAGTTATTGCATCAAGAACTCTCCATACGTTTTTTTATTTACTTCATTTAATAAAAATGTTGGAGGAAGTAATCACGGTTCAAGACCTTCAGATACAATGGCAACGTTCTTATATTCATCCAATTTCGGCAGAACTTGGTCATTTAATGATTCCTTTATTACCCGTTGCAAAGGATTTACTGTTACGACACCCAGTGATATCTGGATGACGGCCATAAAAAAGGAATTTAAGTATGCCTTTATGCCATTAGGTAATGGTCGTTACTATAAAGTCCCATTAGACGATAGAGGAGGGTCGCTTCAATATGTCGATACACAAATATCAGCTTCACTTATCCTTCATTCCATTGATACTGGACGAACCTGGTATATAGACGATACCACGCTACAATTTGGTGAAGCACAGGAATACGATGGTGAGATTATGGCATCAGTTGATCAGAAGCACATATGGGTAGGTGCTGTACGAAATAACCAGACTTATGTTTATACTTATCATGCACCTGTAGTCAGCAGTGTTGATGATAGCCACGATGGAACGCCAGTCCCATCAGATCCCTCTCAAGAT
>DASTAO010000071.1:0-2365 GCA_035712525.1 Kapaibacterium sp. (SeqCode) | reverse complement strand
CGATAAAATGGATTGATAGGTTGAATATAGCGGAATGTTAGCTACGACGAGCGCTAATATTACGACAAGGATCAGGATAACACCTGAACGCGATTCGGATCGTAAGAAATCTGAGAATGCCGAACGCGGTACAGCCGTTTGTTTCACAGTGAGTATTAACTACCAGCTATTTCTTTTTTAGGCTATCGATATTTACTGTTAGGATTTGAGCCGGGGAGCCACAGGCTTCGGGATCACTATCAGTTGCGCCGTAGGATATCGAGACTGCCGGACGAATAACAGAGACCGGGATGCTATCGGCAGTTGAAACAAAGAACGTGAAGAATCTATACTTTGAGGTATCGGGAGAGTTCTTTGGTACCGGGCCGTAAGTCTTAAAGGTTTTAGTCTCGCCAGCAAGAACGAATTGTTTTGCCGTTAACGGGAAATTATTAGTCTCAAGCCTTCGGTCGAAGCTAATAGTGAAAGTATCAGCTTCGGTACCGGTGTTTTTTATATCGACGCTATAGATCGGGTAAAAGATCGAATCAGCAGGACCGCCATTTAAGTTTACTCCGGCATCTTTGATGGCAGTATCAGAATACGACGAGTCGATCACTTGCGGAAATGACTGGCGCGGTGTCGGGTCGCAGCAAGATGAAAGCATGACACCAAGGAGAATAGAAAACAAAAATAAAACTTTACGCATTAGCTTTTCTAAATATTCTACCGACCCATGAAAATGATAATCCGAATCCGGAGAGTTCTTTGAGAACCCTAACCGAAAGAAACATTCCGAGGATGCCGAGAACAATGTTGGCGATCCACATCCCAAGCCATGGAGCAAGAATGCCGCGATCGGCAAGTTTTTCTCCACCAATAAGACAAGCCCAATAGAGAATAAAAAAACCGATAGATAGCCCGACGCCCATACCAATGCCTCCTTTGCGGGCGAGCGCTCCGAGCGGAGCGCCAAGTAAGGCAAAGACAAGACAGGCTACGGGTAACGCGTATTTTTTATGAGCTTCGACGAGATAACTTCCGGCATCGAGTAATGAGCTATTAGCTTGCGTGGAAAGACTCATGATCTCAAACACGTTTTGACGGAATGGACCGGCAACATCTCTAATAGGCGTTTCAGCCGGTGTTGGCGGAGGGGCAGCACGAGAAGTGACGGCATCCATGAATCGCTTGAGCGATAGGCGGAGCGTGGCTGTCTGCTTGGCTGCAATGCTATCGCGCGAGCGCACGACCTTCATGAGGTCGTCTGCTGAAAGTTCTCGGTCGCCACGTTCAGAAGTTGTTTGCTGCATAAAGTCGTATCCGCTTGTCGGGATGCGAACCTGATAGGTTGTGAAGGCTCCGTTGCGATAATCGGTCGATTGAGGCAGCGTCGATTGCTGATGAAACTCACCGTCGCGTAAGTTCAGAATCAGGTTATCGAAGGCGCGGGTAAAGCTGAAGGTTGCAGTTTTTGCAGTGATGACCTTTGTCTCGTTCGGTTGCGTGTGATCGTAGATCACGAGGCCTTCGAGATTATTGGAATTCTCGAATGTCTTTTTTGCGAGGATGGAATAGCCGGGTAAGGCATCGGCATCGGTGAACTCACCTTGACGAACAAGAAAGGTCGGCTTCTTTCGCTGGATATCGGACATTAAATCTTTTGCGCGGTGATTGGCGTCGGGCAAGACGCGATTATTAAACCAGAGATCGGCGTAAGCCAGTAGCGACGCGGCCGTCAGAACAGGGAAGAGCATTCTCAGGAAGCTCATGCCCGAGGCTTTCATGGCAGTTAGTTCTCCGGAGGAAGCAAGCGAGCCGAAGGCCATTAGTGCAGCAACTAATGCTGCCATCGGTACAGCAAGCACTACCATCCAGGCAAGATTGAGGGCGATGAGTTGGAGGATCGTCCAGATATCAAGGCCTTTCCCGACGATCTTATCGATAAAGCGGATAAGAAATTGCAACAGGAAGACGAACATCGTGACGGTAAAGGCGAGCACGAAGGGGCCGATATGCGCGCTGAGAATATAGCGCCAAAGCCGCAGTGAGGTCTTGAATGTTTGCCCTTTGATTTGTTCGCCGCCGTTGAAACTCATTAGAGAATTTAACGTGTGTACTTTGTATCAGTTCCGAAGTTACGATTTGCTATGCAGTTATAAAACACCGGTGGGGCGAATAAGTAGCGGGATTGGTAATTTGTTTTTTACTACAAACAGGTCGCTCCTCTGGAGTTGCGTTACGGCTTGTTTTTGGATTCGCGAAGATGTTAGGGGATTCTTCACCCGCCGTGGCGGATTCGGGATGACCTCATCATTAATGGTCTATTCGAACTCAGGGGTGGGATGGGCTGTTTGTCTTTTGCCCTGTTTTTTTTTTACAAACA
>DASTAO010000070.1:0-13772 GCA_035712525.1 Kapaibacterium sp. (SeqCode) | reverse complement strand
ATAGCTACTTACCGACGGCAGAATATGCAAAGGCATTGACGATCTATACCGAAGCGCTTGATCTGGCAACCAGATTGAATGATGATACAACTCGTGAGCTCATTCTTGGTAATATGGGTCTTTCCTATCGCAATATTGGAGATTATTATCGCTCATTCAAGTATCAATCCGAGTCGTTTGAATTAGCGCAAAAGCTTGGCACCGTCGATCTGACACCGGGCTATCTTAATCTCGGTATAGTCTATTGGGAGCTCAACGAGCATGACAAAGCTCGAGAATATCTTGAGAAAGCGCTTGAACTTGCGACGGCAGTAAATGATGTGATCGGTATTCAAAAGAGCTTATTAAATTTGAGTGAGTTAGATGAGACCGATGGGAAACTCGATGAAGCTCTCGAAAAGTGTGAGCGCGCTTTAGTTATTGCAAAAGATTATGATTTCCGAAATGAAGAGGCGAAGATCCTTCAACGCTTTGCTACTTTATATGGGCTGAAAGAGGATTACAAATCGGCGTTACGATATTTCGATAAGGCACTCGAGCTTTCGGTCAATTACGATCTGAATACGAACATCCCCTCGATCTTTCAATTGAAAGGCCAATTACTGATCCTACAAAAGCAATTTGAAGAAGCAGAGCCGATGCTCAAAGAAGGAGTTGCCATTGCTAAGCATCAAGGTGAAAAACAGACTGAAGCTGAGTTGCATCAGTTGCTGAGTCAATGCCTTTCTGCCCGTGGTGATTTTCAGGGGGCGCTTGAGCATTACCAGCGTTATTCCGAATTGCGTAATGAGTTGTTCGTCGAAGACCAACGACAGGCGATGGTGCAGGCTCATATCCGTCTCGAAGTAGAATCCTCGCTGCGAGAAGCCGAAGAACATCGCCGCGAGAGAGATCGACTTGAGCATGAACTTGCCGTAAAGCAGCAGGAGTTAACCGCCGTTGCCTTACAGATCGCCAAACAAAATGAAACGCTTGGAAAATTAACCGAGCAGCTACGAGTACTTCCTGCCGGTGGAAACGATGGTAAGAAAAAAACAACATCGATCCTCCAGGAGATCGACCGGATGAGAAACAATACGAACGATTGGAAGATGTTCGAAAGCCAATTCGATGCGATCCACGCCGGCTTCAATGCGAAGCTATTAGAGAATTACCCGCTCCTTACTCCAAAAGAAGTTAGGGTTTGCGCACTAATGAAGCTTAATCTTTCATCGAAAGATATTGCTAATACACTTGCAATATCGCAGCGCACCGTTGAAGTGCACCGGCTGCAGATCAGAAAGAAGATGAAATTAAAACAAGCCGATAATCTCGCAACGAAATTAGTTGCGATCCAATGACAGGTGGCACAATCTCTAACTGAGCGAATTGTCGAGGCCATCCGAAGTAAAGGGTATATCCTTGAAACTGATACGCCCCATTTTGGAAGATTTGGTAATAGCCGTGAGTCATCGGATAAGTTGACAGATCTTATTCTTCACGCAGATAAACGCGCATCGACAAGTCTTGTCTGGGGTTGGGAGGCTGAAGGCGAAGTCATACCTAAAACTGGCGAGTTCGAAGTCATTCTCGACTGGGATGAGAACCCGTTAGGCGTGATGAAATATAATGAAGTGTCTATAGTCCCGTTTAATGAAGTAACGGCAGAGTATGCCTACGAAGAATCTGAAGGTGACCGCACGCTCGAAAGCTGGCGAAAAGGGCATTGGGAGTTTTTCAAAAAAGAATGTGAAAAAATAGGCAGAGAGCCCGCGGAAGATATGCCTGTCGTTTGTACGAGATTTCAGTTGTTATATTCTCTGTAGATTGTCTTCGTAATTTCCATTTATGGACTTTGCTTTTTCTGCTCAAGAACTTCATTGGCAACGCATCGCTCACGACTTTGCCCAGAATGAAGTAGCACCCATTGCCCGGGAGATGGATGAATCCGGTACAATGCCGCTTTCGCTTATTGACCGAATGGCAGAATTGGGCTTGTTAGGTGCCACCATCTCAAAGCAGTATAATGGCAGCGAAATGAATGCACAGTCGCTCGCACTTGTCTATGAAGAACTTGGTAGAGTTTGTTCGAGCACGAGAGGATTCATGACAGTTCATTCTTCACTGGTGATGCAATGCCTTAATCAGTGGGGAAGCGAAGAGCAAAAAAAGAAATACCTCCCGCAACTTGTTTCTGGGAAACTCATCGGTTGTTACGGTCTTACAGAAGCAGAAGCCGGAAGCGATGCAGGAAGCATTCAAACAACGGCAACTCCAACCGATGGTGGCTACAAATTGAACGGTAGAAAGATCTGGATCACGAATGGAGGCATTGCTTCATTCGGAATCGTCTTTGCAAAGCTTCCAGCAAGTGATGGCGAGAAACCTCATTCGGCCATCACCGCATTCATTATTGATCCAAGTGCAAAAGGATTTACTCGCGAGCCAATGCCAGGTAAAGAACTGGGGCATCGCGCGAGCGACCATGCTCAATTAATTTTTAATGATTGGTTTGTTTCAAGCGATGCAGTACTTGGTGGTGAGCGTAACGGCTTCAAAGTAGCGATGTCGGCACTTGACCACGGACGCCTTGGTGTTGCTGCCGGAGCGCTTGGGGTGCATCAGGCATGCTTGGATGCTTGTATCGATTTTGTTCGAACGAGAAAGCAATTCGGTTCTCGCCTCGGAGATTTTGAAATGATTCAGGCTCAGATCGCCGATATGAAGATCTCACTTGAAGCCTCACGTAATCTTGTCTATAAAGCTGCCTGGAAAAGAGATTCGGGCGAGAGTGGTTCTCTTGAAGCATCGACCGCAAAATTATTTGCGACCGAAGCTGCGGTTAAAGCTGCTTCGGATGCCGTGCTTATTCATGGTGGCAGAGGATATTCGAATGAGTATCCGGTGGAGCGATATTATCGCGATATTAAGGGTTTGCAGATCTACGAAGGCACTTCGCATATTCAACGCATTGTTATCGCACGGCATGTCATCGGAAAACCATAAATGGCACTCTTAAAAAAATCATACGCCAGTTTTGGCCGCGAAGATAAGCTCTCTGGTGTTCGGGCAATTGTCAAGGGAGATAATTTTTTTATTCGTCTTATCGCTTATGTTCTTTTAGCGGGGTTATTTCTGCTTATTGTCGAAGTGACTCATAAAACTCCGAAGCCCGCTGAACAAGAAACCCCGGTCCCTGAAGCAAAGCCTCTGAAGAAATGAGTAATCCCGATCTATTCATGGGCATCATGTCCGGTACCAGCCTTGATGGTATCGATGTTGTTATCGCTCGCTTCGATTCATCGGTTGAATGCATTGCTCATGAGTCATTCGATTTCGATCCGGAAGTTCGATATTTATTATATCAGCTTGCAACAGCTTCGCAAGTTGGAATGGATATCGTTGTTCGCTCCCACTTTCTCCTTGCCGAGATTTATTCCAATGCGATAAAAAAAACATTGGAGAAGCATTCGCTCGATTCGTCGCAGATCAACGCTATCGGTTTGCACGGACAAACCATTCGACACTTGCCTGTTAAAGAACGAACAACACCGACTACTGAGCCCATCCGAGCGACCTTTCAACTTGGCTCGGGTGCAGCGATGGCAGCATTGAGTGGTATCGATGTTGTCAGTGACTTTCGTAGCGCTGATGTTGCCATCGGTGGACAGGGTGCACCGCTTGTGCCGATGTTCGATGCTGTGTTTCTTCGGTCTGCCGAAGTGACAAGGGTTGCCCTAAATATCGGCGGGATCGCTAATATCACTATCATACCTCCGATATCGAGCGCTGACGCGATCATCGCTTACGATACAGGTCCGGGTAATATGATCATGGATGGGCTCTCTCAGAAATATTTTTCTAAGCCATTCGATGCAGATGGCAGCATAGCTTCTCGTGGTCGAGTGAATGAAGCATTGCTGGCAGCGTTGCAATCGCACGCTTATTTCAAAATGCCACCACCGAAATCAACTGGTCGAGAATTATTCGGTGATGAATTCACGGCGATATTTTACGAAGCGGTTGATTCAAGATCGTTAAGCCCCGAAGATGCCATCAGAACAGCAACTGAACTGACTGCGCGTTCGATCGCCAACGAACTCGTTGGGTTGCGTGCCGAGATAATTGTGAATGGCGGCGGCGCAAAGAATGCGTTCTTAATGCAGCGACTAAAAGAACTTTTGCCGAGTAGCGCTATTGTTCCTTCTGACGCATTCGGGATTCCGAGTCAGGCAAAAGAAGCGCTGGCATTCGCATACTTTGCAAAAGCATTTTTGAATGATGAGAAGATCCATTTGCCATCGACGACAGGTGCTTCACGGCAATTAATTCTCGGTTCGCTTTCGAAGGGGAAGTAAGTAACGAAACCATAGTTACCGATCATGCGTACTCTTCCCTTACAATAAATTAGTCTAAGTTTATGCCAATATTACCGATCCTACTTACGATAATGTCATTATTCACATCCGATGCAATGATCGCCACTGTGGGCCAGAAAGCCCCGGCATTTAGCCTGAAAAATCTCGATGGCAAGCAAGTAAACCTTTCTGATTTTGCCGGCAAGGTAGTTGTCCTTGAATGGATGAACGAAGGTTGTCCGTTTGTCAAAGGCCATTATGAACTGGGTGATGTTCAAAAACTCCAGAAAGAATATGAAGCAAAAGGAGTTGTATGGTTAACGATCAACTCGACCCGCCCCGATCATCCGGAAGCCTTCAACGCTACGATGAGCAAAGAGCAGCTCACAGCCTGGCATTCGGCAGCAACCGACAACCTTATGGATGAAGATCGCACGGTGGGCCATCTTTATAATGCAAAGACCACGCCGCACATGTTCGTTATCGATGCGAGCGGCGTCCTTCGCTATTCAGGTGCTATGGATGATGATGCTCGCGGTAAAGGAAAGAACGCCACCGTTAATTATGTGAAGTCGGCATTGGATGAGATCATAGCTGGTAAAGCAGTAACGATCTCCTCAACCGCTCCGTATGGTTGCTCGGTGAAATACTGACGATCGATGGAAGGTCTTCTTCTCGAGCCGATTGGTATCATCCGAACTCCCTTCAAGGATAAATATGCGGCGCCGCGGCAGCCATTTGCCGAAGGTATTATTGCTCAAGGTAAAATAGTTCTTAATAGCGGGCATAACTTCGAGCAGGCGCTCGCCGATCTCGATGGTTTTGAAAAAATTTGGCTGATCTACCAGTTCGACCGCAATAAGAATTGGAAACCGAAAGTATTGCCGCCTCGCGGTTCTTCGGAAAAGCGGGGTGTCTTTGCGACTCGCTCACCACATCGGCCTAATCCCCTTGGGCTTTCACTGGTAACGCTGCTTGGGATCAAAGGGCGGTCGATCTATATCGACGGAGTCGATATGCTTGATAAAACTCCGATCTTCGATATCAAGCCTTATCTTCCTTTGATCGAAAGCTATCCCAATGCAAGAACCGGCTGGGTCGAACCGGAAAAGACAGAACTAGCCAGCCGAGAAATACAATATTCGGAGTCCGCCCGAATGATACTCGCCAAGCTTACCCCTCAACAAGCCATTCAAATAACATCCCATATCGAGCACTCCCTTCGATATGAAATTGCACCACATCCTTATAAACGGATAGAATCGGAGTCCGGTGGAGGATTTATATTGTCGTTGAAAACCTGGCGAATTAAGTTTGTTTTAGCCGGATATGGTGCAATAATGGTATTATCAATTGAAGATAACAGTGAGTTTTAAAACAGTAGTACCGAAAAAAAAAGCGTATATTTGCAGCATAGCTATCACCTCTTGCAGCACGGTATATCTTAAATCACATCCCCCGCCAACCAGGATGTATTGAGGGAGAAAGCATTTTTCACAACTCCATGTATTGTTCCGATTATCCCCCGGATCGGACAACTTGTACAATACTTTGGAACCAATATAACTAATTTTCCGTATATCTACTAGGCAGCAGATATATGGGAGTCTATATAATTAATTATGCCCACTGCTCCTCGCATTATTTCGCCGGAAACCCGAAATATTTTGAATGCGATTCGTCGTCTGGTACAGACGATCCGAATTGCCTCGCGGGATTCTGAAAAAAACGTCGGTCTTTCAGCAGCGCAACTCTTTGTGCTCAGAAAGCTCAATGAAGAAGGCGATCTGTCGCTTAACGATCTTGCCGATGCGACACTGACGCATCAAAGCTCCGTTTCAGTCGTCGTAACAAAATTAGTCGAACGAGGACTGATCAAACGAACACGATCGAACATCGACGGACGTCAATTAGTATTGAACGTAACCGTCAAGGGGCAGGCGCTCCTACGGAAAGCGCCGAAGCCGGCACAGGATGGACTTATAGTCGGCATCGAGATGCTCGATTCGAAATCGAGAAAAGATCTCGACCGCTCGCTGGCACGGTTAGTGGATATACTCCATTTACCGATTGACAAACCGGCACCAATGCTTTTTGACGGTTCGATCGGAAACAATAAAAAGAACAAACGAAGGGTAAAAAAAGAGTAATGATTGCAGGTGAAGTTGAACGATCATCGACGACAAGCGGATTGCCGGTAGCACCGGGCCTCGAATCGTCGTTGGCTGCAATCAATTTCCCACGTGAAGAGTCTTCCTTTAATTCGCAAACACTCGTTCTTTCTCTCAAATGCATGGCTATAGCCCTTGTAGCCGTTCTTATTGCCCAAGTTCTTCAGCACTTAATTGCTTTTGTTACCAACCTATCCTTCTACGGTACATTTTCTTTTGAGGACGGATCACCGGCCGGTAATCAATTAGGGCTTGGTGTGCTGCTTATCCCGGTTATTGGCGGATTGGTCGTCGGAGTTATGGCTCGCTTCGGATCGAGTGCCATTCGTGGGCATGGAATCCCTGAGGCGATGGAACAAGTGCTTTCGAACGAGAGCAAGATTAATCCGTGGCTCACGTTTCTGAAGCCGATCTCTGCTGCGATCGCCATCGGTACCGGTGGTCCGTTCGGTGCCGAAGGCCCGATCATTGCAACCGGTGGTGCCTTGGGGTCAGTGCTTGGCCAGTTTACGACGGCAACAGCAAACGAACGTAAAATTTTATTAACGGCCGGAGCGGCCGCCGGTATGACGGCGATCTTCGGTACACCTATCGCAGCAATCTTATTATCGATCGAATTATTACTGTTCGAATTTAGAGCTCGGTCGATCATTCCAGTTGCACTAGCGGTCGTCACCGCTGCAGGATTTAGAATTTTATTTGTTGGTACAAGCCCTGTATGGCCGATGCCTGCTATGACAGAGCCAGGCCCTGAGGCTTTGTCGCTTTATCTCGTAATTGGCGCAGCAGTCGGGCTATGCTCGGTCTTTGTCAGTAAAGCTGTCTATCTTGTTGAAGATCTGTTCGAAAAACTTCCGATCCATTGGATGTGGTGGCCGGCAATTGGTGCGGTTGCCGTTGGTATCTGTGGGTATTTCGTACCACGGACTTTAGGAGTTGGGTATAACAACATTACGGATATTCTCTCGATGCATTTAGCCATCGGGGGAATAGTCGTGCTCTGCTCTGTCAAATTTCTTTCATGGGCTATCTCACTTGGCAGTGGTACTTCCGGTGGGACGATGGCGCCGCTCTTTACGATCGGCAGCGGCCTCGGAGTATTATTCGGAGCACTTGTTCTTATAATCGCCCCACAATCCGGTGTTGATCTTCGAGTTGCTGCGCTAATAGGTATGGCAGCAATGTTTGCCGGAGCAACTCGTGCATTGCTTACTTCAGTAGTGATGGCATTCGAAACGACATTGCAACCGGTTGGCTTGCTTCCGCTCATCGGTGCTTGTTCGGCTGCGTACGCCGTCTCAAGTTTGCTGATGAAAAATACGTTGATGACCGAGAAGATCGTTCGTCGCGGTATCAGAGTGCCGAGTGACTATCAGGCAGATTTTATGGATCTTGTGCTGGTTCGCGATCTCAATCTTTTGGTGCCGGTTACCCTTAATGCAGAGCAGACGGTGGATGAAGTGAGGGGCTGGATAGCCAGTAGGGAAGCGGGTTCCGAGCATCAAGGGTTTCCTGTCTTGGAACGCGGAAAGATAATCGGTGTTATAACTCGCAGAGATATTTTCAGTGCAGGCACGGCTGGCGCAGCCCACATTAAAGACCTTATTTCCCATCCGCCAGTCTGCGTGTACGAAGATTCAAGCCTCCGCGAAGCAGCCGATCACATGGTAAACCATGACGTTGGACGATTACCTGTTTTGGCAAAGACCCACGGATATCCGCTAGTCGGGTTCATAACCCGTAGCGATCTGTTGGCAGCGCATAAGCGCCGCTTGGCAGAGCATTACGAGGAGCGGCGAACGCTCCGATTCAAACCGAGTTGGTCCTCTTAAGAAAGAGGAGACATGAGAATAGCAATATTCTCACTGGGTAAAAAGGGAACCCCTTGCCACTTTGTGCTGCCGGCGAGGGGTTTTTTATTTCATGGAATTCCTTTGCCGCGATTTCGTTTCGATTAGTCCCACGCAACTACTATTCTATATGCAAGACGGCAGATCCCATTTTCATAATTTGCGTGAATTGTTCAATGAATGGCATAACAATGATATTCATCTTGAGCACATTCGTGCCGAACGTGACCCCACTCCTGAGGAGATCGAGCAGTACGAATCAGTACGGTTTCGGCTCGAAGATTATATCAAAAGCCTCGCTCCGGACGATCGGATAGAATACCTGGAACGAATAAAAAGAGAGCTTGATCATTTGAAATGATACATGGGCAACAATATGTCAATCTATTCTCTGCATCCAAGCATTGCCTATGCACAAGCCGGACTTCGAACTATTGAAGAAAAGACCGGACGCACCATTTATGAGTGGGTGGAATATATTAATAAGAACGGTCCCAAAGCTGAGAACGAGCGGAAGCAATGGCTTAAAGAGAAATTCGATCTTGGCACTAATCAAGCCGGATGGCTTGCTGAGTATTCCTCAGGCGGAAGCAAAGATTGGTTTGATGAAAACAGTTATCTCAAAATGGCCGAGGAATATGTCGAGAAGATGTATGCGGGGAAGAAAGAAGCATTGCGGCCACTCTATGATAAACTGTTGACAATCTCGCTTGGGATAGGTAAAGAAGCAACTGCTTCTCCTTGTGCAACGATGGTACCAATCTATCGCACTCACGTCATTGCTCAAATTAAACCGAGTACTAATAGCAGAGTTGACATGGGCTTTGCTCTTGGGGATCTGAAACCAACAGGACGATTGATCGATACCGGCGGTTTTGCCAAGAAGGATCGTATCACCCATCGAATTGCAATTTCCTCTCTTAGCGATATTGATAACGAAGTAAAATTGTGGCTTAAGAAAGCCTACGATCGAGATTCAAAATAATAATATCATGCTGACTTTTTTAGGGCTTCGCACAACCATCTATCATGTCAACGATCTTGAGAAGGCCAAAGAGTGGTACTCGGGAGTACTAATGAGCCAGCCATACTTCGACGAGCCGTTCTATGTCGGCTATAATGTCGGAGGCTATGAACTTGGCCTTGATCCGAATATGAATGGAGTTACGATGGGCACGAACATCGATTCGTATTGGGGTGTTGATGATTGCAACGCTGAATATGCACGACTGATGGATCTCGGTGCAACAGAGCATCATGCTCCTCAGGAAGTTGGCGGTGGAATAATCGTTGCTACAGTTTTCGATCCATTTGGGAATGTGTTTGGGATTATTGAGAATCCACATTTTAAACTCTGACCTTGTCATTCCGAATGGAGTCCGCCGGGGGCGGATGATGTGAGGAATCCGGGAGCACAACACTTTATAAACATCGTTGCGGCCAATAGATCGTAGTAATCACAGATTCCTCCCGTTGGTCGGAATGACACTGTAGCGTTAGTCATGGGATGGAATTCTCGGACATAGTTGTTTTCTATTCTTATGCCTCAAATTCCATTTACCATGTATAGCGGCGCAGGCAATGAGTTCGTCGTTATCGATGCATTTCATAATCCGTTAGTCTTTGAATCGGTCAAGCTAAAAGCGTTGGCACAGACCGTCTGCGATCGTAAGGGCATCATTGGCTCTGATGGTATGATCGTTTTAGCGCGCGATAATAAGGCGCCGTTCATGATGAATTTTTATAATCCTGACGGAAGCTTCGGTGCGCTTTGTGGTAACGGAGCACGATGTGCGGTACAGGCTGCTGTTGATTTTGATATTGTAAAGTCCCCAGAAACGACGTTCGAGGTATTAAACGAGATCATTCATGCTGAAGCACCTACCACCGAAACACTTCGGGTTCATTATACCGACCCGAAGCACATTAAATTAAAATTCAAACTTGGAGTTGCCGGAGAATTAGTTACCACCAGTTATGTCGATCTTGGCTCGCAGCATGGAGTGATCTTCTTTGATGACTTTGCTCCGGTTGCTAAAGCAACGATTGAAGATTTCGATATTAATCGCTTCGGTACTGAAGTCCGTCGGCATAAAGACTTCGACCCGAACGGAGTAAATGCAAACTTTGCTGAAGTCCGCGAAGATGAAAACGGAAAATATCTTCGCATCCGAACCTTCGAGCGTGGAGTTGAGGGTGAGACTCTCGCTTGTGGTACAGGCTGTATGAGCACAGCGATCGCGGCTTATGGAAGAGGAAAGGTCAAATCGTTGCCGATCAGATTACTAACACAGAGTGGCGAGTTTGTTAAAGTTGGTTTTGAAGTAACTGAGGATTCGAAGATTCATGATCTCTGGCTTGAGGGCGGCGTAAAGAAGGGTCGAAGCGGAATAATTACGGTATAGTTATTTCAAAACTAATAGCTACTCGGCATCGTTTATTACCTGACCATTACCTAAAAATCGCCGAATCAGAGCTAAAAATGACATATAAGCATTATCCCAATCGCCCTGGAAAATTAACCCAGGAGTTTGTCCAGACAGAATATAAAAAACTTACCGATCGAATCACCGAAGCTAATTCATCCGATACGGCTGATAAATGGCTTGAGTTATATGCCGATTGGAATGCTTTAAATTCATTTGTCGGCAGCGAGACAAGCCGTATCAATCATGAACTTAATAAGAACATGTCTGATGATGAGCTTTCCGAACGCGAGCGTTATCAGCGTGAAGAAGTCCAGCCAGCAGCCGATCGCGGCAATGCTGAGCTCTTACAAGCAGTACTCGACTCGAAGCACAATAAAGCGATCGCCGAACGATATGGCGCGCATTTGCTCGAAGTATTTAAGGTAATGCAGGAGCCGCTTGCTCCAATTAATATCGACCTTCGCGTTAAAGTCGGCGATCTTTCGATGCAGTATGATAAGATCGTCTCGCAAGGTGAAGTAACGGTCGGTGGTGAAGTAATGACGCTTTCACGGACCCGCAACCTGCAAAGCTCGCAAGATCGCGCAGTCCGCAAAGAAGCTTTTGAGGCGTATCGTAACTGGTTTCTCGATCATCGCAACGAAATCGCATCGATCTACGATCAGATGGTTCATCTTCGCGATGAAATGGGGCGTAACCTCGGCCATAAGAATTTTATTCCGCTCGGCTATAAGTCAATGGGCCGAACCGATTATAGTATTGAAGAGGCAAAGAAATTCCGCGAAAACATTCGTAAGTATGTCGTACCGGTACAGACCCGTTTGTATCAAGCCCGTGCAAAACGCTTGGGGCTTGACGTATTGAAGCCTTGGGATACGACCTTCGATCCAGCTTTCACACTGCCGAGTGGTATTGCACCGGTTGAAACGCAGATCGAAAAAGCCCAACGAATTTTTGACAAACTCTCCCCTTCGCTTGCAAAGCATTTCATGAGAATGCGAGACGAAGGATTGATTGATCTTGAGAATCGCAAAGGCAAGCGTGCCGGTGCTTATTGTACTTCATTCCCGGATGAGGGCCGTGTTGCTATTCTGTGCAACTCCACGGGCGATAGCGAAGACGTTGCGACACTTACCCATGAGATGGGGCATGCCTTCCAGGGATGGGAATCGCAACCGATCGAAGCGATCGAATTACAATGGCCAACCTCCGATGCCTGCGAAGTGCATTCGATGGGGATGGAATATCTTTCGATGCGTTACATGACGGAGTTCTTCGATCAGGAGCTTGCCGAGAAATTCAGCCGTAACCGCTGGCGTGATGGTGTTGAGATCATCTGCTACATTGCCATTGTCGATGAATTCCAGCATTGGGTCTATGAAAATCCGAATGCTTCACTTGACGAGCGTGATGCTGCGTGGAATCGTATTTGGGATATTTATAAGCCTGGCATTGATTGGACAGGCAGCGAGCAATATAAAGCAGCTCGTTGGTATTCCCAAGGACATATCTTCGGTATGCCATTCTATTACATCGACTATGCCATCGCCGAAACCGGTGCCATGCAGATCGCTTTAATGGATGCCATCGACCACGATAAGACGGTCGAAACCTACATTAAACTTTGCAGAATCGGTGGCACGATGAGCGTCCTGAATATTTTCAAGGCGGTCGGGATGCGCTCTCCATTCGATGAATCTCTGATGAAAGAGCTGATGGATCATGCTACAAAGCTGCTTGAAGTCGAGGAAACCGTAGTGGCTTAAGCCGGAATTCTTTGGCCGAAAGACTGTTTATTAGTCCCCAATTAGAAAGAAAACGATGTTTACGATCTTAGTTATCATTATTTTACTCGTCGGCTTATTAATGTCGGCAATGATCCTTGCCCAGAATCCTAAAGGTGATGGCCTTGCCGGCGCTCTCGGAGCCCCCGGTTCGGTTGGGACGATGTTCGGTGCCCGTCGTACGGCCGACTTCCTTGTAAAGGCTACTATCGCCTTCGCAGCGATCTTTATCGTTTTTTCGATTGCGGTCAATCGCTTCTTCCTCCCAACCGAAGGAACGCTGGCAAATCCGCTTCGTGAGGGCCCTGCCCCGTCAGCTAATTCACCACTTCCTGGCGCTGGCCAGCAGCAAGTTCCGGTTCAGCCCGCACCGGCTCAACCTGCAAAATAAAGTTCTAAAGTTTTCTCTCACGCACATACGGACGTCTGGAGGCGTCCGTTTTTTTTTTGTTTTATATTCAAGAAGCACTCACTTTAGGCTCCCTGCAACCCTTCTCTAAGTTATTACTGTTAAAAATATGTTGTGTGACGGCGTCTCTCATCTACGCCGCCCTTATTATACCGAGGGGAAAATTATGTACAAGATCTTCATTGCTATTCTTCTGGTAGCATTCTGTATCAGTGAAGCAACCGCTCGCCGCTTAAAGATATATTCGTATTCGAAAACGGTTGCTGCAGGGCAATTTGCCTATGTCATATTTGAAAACCCGAACACCGATGTTGTGATCGCACGGGCTAAATGCGATGCTGAGAAATTAATGGCCCTGACAAGAATGGATGTTCCGACACTACGCATCGATCAGAATGGCAAACAGATATTTACTACTCTTGGATCGTATCGCAGTATGGGTGATAGCTGCGTGGCTACGTGGCTCGTCCCTGCTACCCTCACCCCAGGCGCAGCGACCTTATTTGTGGTTAACGATCGCGAAGCAAGTACACCTTATAGTTTTACCGTCGATGCGAAAATGCAATGCCGGTTAGTAAAAGTAACAACGCCGGTCATAAAAGCGAGCGACTTGTTTACTGTAGTTGCCGAGGGTTACGTGCCTGTCGATACGATGGATAGAAGAAATACCTTGGAAAAACTCCGGGTCAATTTTGCTTATGATAAACTTTCTAAAGCCGAGCAATTCAACGAGCTAAATAAAAAGATGAAGGTGAATTGGACGATGGTATCAACCGGCAATATCCTCATTAT
>DASTAO010000069.1:0-8290 GCA_035712525.1 Kapaibacterium sp. (SeqCode) | reverse complement strand
GAGTAAGAATTCTCCAATTCCTGGATTTTTTTTGAGACCCTGAGTCGGTATTTTTGTGAGCGTATCGTTCACAATATTCACAGGCTTTATGCGTACTCTCATATTATCTATTGCATTACTTATTACCTTCATTTCTACCTCGGATGCTCAATGGGCTTGGGTTAGAAGCGTCGGGATTTCGGGCTTTAATGATTGGCAGGCAATGTCCGTCAGCGAAGATGGCTCGATCTATGTTTCGGGATTTAGCGATAAACTTGGCGGCACCCCGCCCCGCGCATTCGTGACGGCAAAGTATAGCGATAGCGGTATTTCTTCGTGGTCGACGGCATTATTAACTCCAACGCCGTCGCCAGGTGTACCTGCCGTGGCAAGCGATGCTCAGGGCAATGTGTATACGCTCGAAACGGTCGGTGGCGTGAGCAACGACTACGTCCAGCTCCCGGATAAATCGAAGCAGGAATATTTTCTTGATTTTTGTGTCGTCTCGAAATATTTTTCGAACGGCACTCTTGCCTGGTGCAAGCGATTAACCTTTAAAGACTATTCATACTTCGGTGTATTACCGAATGGTACTGTCTGCATTCACGCCGATAATATCTTACTCAAGAGTTTTATCTTTGGTGAAGATACGATCAAAGGCCAGGGTGTTAGTGCGTTCATCGAGATCGGCACCGATGGCAATCTCATTCGCGCACAGAACGATCAGGATCTAACTCCACAGCGTCCGGGCATCACCTTCATGCAATGGAAAGAGCCGGGCAAGATATTCATCGTCGGTAGTTTATCCATCTATGCCCACATCTATCGCCGTGGCATTATCGATCTCGATGCAAAGACTATCACCTACGAAGGAGATAGCCTCGTTGTCGGCGGCCCTGCCAGTGCCATATTCTTTTGGAATAACTCGGGCATTCCTACCTATACAACGACGGTGCTCGATCCACTAACGAATCACTTGTTTGCCATCATGTCCTCGGCATCGTATGATAGCTATCTTAATGATAAGGATACCCTCTTTCACATCACAAATAATCAGACGATGGAAGGATATGTCGTCGAGCTTGATGAGAACATGCGAGTTGTTCGCAAGATACAAGTAACGAGCCCGCAGATACTTGCCGTTCGCGATTCGCAGATCGTTGTTGTCGGCATGGCTCGCGCTGCAGGTGACTATGGCTTCAATACACCCGATACAACTATCAAGATCACGCGAAAGTCTTATAATCAAGATGGCTTTGTAGTGTATGAAATGGATCGCAATTTTAAGTACCGTCGTCACGGACTTGTCGAGCATGGATACCAAAATTTTATGGAGTTAAACGCGACAGCTATCCGGGCCGATGGAAGCGTCGTTACCTCGTTCTCAACTTCAGGAGATGTCTATTTCGAAGGCATGGCGCCGTTTCATACGTTTGGTTCTACCGGGACGACCATAGCGGCGTTGGGACCGACACACCCGGTTGCTGCGGTTGGCACCGAAGCAGTGAAAGAAACTGCTTCGATCTATCCGAATCCTGCTTCGAATGCGATCACGATCATTCAACCGGGAGCATTTACGTTTCACCTCACCGATATAGTAGGAAAAACCATTAGTTCGCGTTCTGCTACCGATAAGATCACTTATGATCTGCCGCAGGTCTCATCGGGTTCGTATTTCATTGTTATTGAGACTGCTACGAGCCGGGAAATTAGGGCTATTAAAAAGATGTAACATCGGTCAGAATCTTCATGAATTTTTTGTAACTTTCCGCATAGTCAGTCCGTAGCGAACAGACAGCATTCTTAACCCCTGTCTGTTCGCCTATGGCACGTTGGCTAGTACTTGTTTTCTCTTGCATCATACTGTTTGTACATCAAAGCGAAGCACAACCCACCACTGCTCGCGATACGACGTTTTCGCCAAACCTAAAACCTTCGCTCGACGTCAAACGACGAGCGGGTGAGATCGTTATCGATGGCAACGTGAACGATCCCGGTTGGCAGGATGCTGCTACTGCCGGTAATTTTTGTCAGTCCTTCCCTATTTTCGGATTAAAACCGCCGTGCGGTACCGTTGCAAAGATGACCTACGACGATGCCTACTTATATGTAGCGATGATCGCTGAGGATGCTCATCCTGAAGATATCAGGGCTCATTACAGTGGGCGCGACGGTATTTCAAGCGATGACTTCATGGGTATTATCCTCGATACTTATGGAGATGGTGCGAAAGCATTCGAGATCTATTCGAATCCGTATGGCATTCAGGAAGATCTGTTCTGGACGCAAAATAATGAGGACGGTTCGTACGATCTTATCTATGAAAGTGAAGCGTCTATCACTGCTACCGGCTGGCAGGTAGAGTTTAAGATCCCGTTTAGTAGTCTACGCTTCCCCGATGCACCGGTGCAGAATTTTAAGTGCTCGTTCTGGCGCAGCTATCCTCGCGAACAGGTCTATAAATCCTCGTGGGCTTCGATCAATTTTTATGTACCGTGTCCCTTCTGTCAGTTCGGGAGCCTTAGCGGCATCACTAATATAAAATCTTCAGGCTCGTTCGAATTATTACCGTCGCTTGTAGCTTCGCAATCTGCTAGTGCACCTTCTCAAGGAGCAGGATTAGAGAACGATCCGGTGAAATTTCATCCGTCGCTTGGGGCACGATATATTCTCGGTACTGCGACGGGATTAGAAGCAGCGCTCAATCCTGATTTCAGTCAGGTCGAAGCCGATGCCGCGCAGATTAGTGCGAATACTACCTTTGCGTTATTCTACCCCGAACGCCGGCCATTTTTCATGGATGGCGCCGATCTATTGAACACGAATATCGATGCCATTTATACTCGCTCGATCAATTCGCCGCTTGTTGCTGCAAAAGCAATTCATCGTGACGATGCGACGAGCATTGCCTACATCGGCGCATATGATGAGCATTCACCGGTGATCATTCCACTTGAAGAGCGGAGTGTTGTCAGAGCGGATGAAGGCAGAAGCATTGCAAATATTCTTCGGGCGACGAGAACTCTTGGTAATAATTCGCGCATCGGTGCACTCGTGACGACGCGCTCATTCAATGGCGATGGTTCGAATGTAGTACTTGGGCTCGACGGCCGGGCACAGCTCTTTGAGAATGTCGAGATAATCGCTCAGGGATTATTCAGTAATACGCATGAGCCAACGATGCGGACGAACGGGGATACCGGTACATTTGATAGAGGTAAGTACACGGTTGAATATGATGGCGAGAAATTTTCGGGATACGGCGCGTATGCCATGCTGCAACGGCATACCGAAGGGCTTGATGTTGAATTTAGCTATCAGGAGTTATCACCGACGTTCCGTGCCTTAAACGGATTCGTCTTTACCAACGATAGTAAGAATGCGAATCTTTGGACGGGCTATAAATTCCCTATTGTTAATGGCGGATGGATCACGGAATTCGACATGAGCATCCTCGAATCCTACAAAGCGAATTTCGAGGATCAGCAAAAACTCCTTGCCTACAAACCGGAGCTTGATTTTTCGTTTATCGGGCAAACAAATTTGCATATTGCTTATCGAAATGGGAATGAGACCTTTCGCGGAAAGGATTTCAGGAATCTGTATTACGTAAATGCTTGGGGTAATACTCATCCGTTGAACTGGCTTGGCGTTAGTGCGAATATCTGGCGTGGTAATAGTATTGCGCGCTTCCTCGATTCGCCGGTGGCCGGAAGAGAATTAGATATTACCTTGAGCGCTTCGATCCAGCCCATGGATGGCCTGCTGCTTGAACCGGCCTATACGTTTTCGCGGCTTGATTCGGCGAGCGGGCAAGGTGCGCCGTATTTTAGTGGAGCCATCTACCGGACAAAATTATCTTATCAGTTCAATCGCAAATTAAGTGCGAAGGTCATTGTGCAATACGATGAATTCGCGAATGCACTTGAGATCGATCCGCTTATTACCTATCAGATCAATCCGTTCACGAGTGTGTATCTCGGATCGTCGCATAACTATAATGCGACCAATCAATACTCCCCGCTCGAAGCAAGCCAACGGCATTTTTTTGCGAAACTGCAATATTTGATCCAGGGATAAAAAAGCTCGTATATTATTTTCGTCTTAATGAGCACCTATTAATTACTATCATGGCAGTCCATTTTAAACCCGAGGGATATAACTCGGTTACCCCGTATCTTTATATCAAAGGCGCTGCAAAAGCGATCGAATTTTACACCACGGTCTTTGGCGCTAAAGAAAAAGTCAGAATGCCTAACCCCGATGGGACAATCGGCCATGCCGAGATTGGCATTGGCGATTCGGTCATCATGCTTGGGGACGAACAGCCAGCGATGGGCGCCCTCTCACCGGAGACGGTTGGCGGTTCACCATCGAGCATTATGTTGTATTTGCCGGATGTCGATGCCGTCGTTGAGCGAGCAGTCACCGGCGGAGCTGTCGTTACCAGACCAGCCGAAGATAAATTTTATGGTGATAGAGTTGCCGGGATAAAAGATCCGTTCGGCTTCCCGTGGTTCATCGGGACGCATATTAAGGATATGACGCTTGAGGAAATGATGGAGGCGGCGAAGACGGCGGAGTGATGATACTGTCGTTGTGAGGAAATCAACCGCCCCAACCCCGCCTTGAAAAGGCGGGGCGTCCGTTACTTTGCTTACGCTAGAGTAAAGATTATTTTTTAAATCAAGTGAAAACCCAGCGTAAGCAAAGAAAATAAGAGACCCCTCCTTTTCAAGGAGGGGCTGGGGTGGTTAAATCGAGCGTAACTTTATCCATATGCCAGAAGCCTTTAACAACCGTTCCTCCTTAAAAGAAAAGCGCAGAGCATTGCGCCGCGAGCCGACTCGCGCAGAAGCAGAACTCTGGAATGGACTTCGGAATAATCGATGCGGAGGATATAAATTCAGGCGGCAACATAGCTTGGGTCCATTCATTGTTGATTTTTATTGCCCTGAAGTTCATCTTGCCGTTGAAGTCGATGGCGTAACCCATGACGATCCGGACATAGAACAATATGATCGCCACCGAGAGGAATATTTAATAGATAATGGCATTGCCGTAATCCGATTTACCGATGGTGAAGTACTTTGGAGTGTTGATCTGTGTATCAAAAAGATATTAGAACGGATTGTGTTGATAACGGGGAAAGAATCAACCGCCCCAACCCCGCCTTGAAAAGGCGGGGCCTCCATTACTTTGCTTACGCCAGAGTAAAAATTACTTAAGACATAGAGATTACAGTTAGAGTAAGCAAAGTTAAAAAGAAAACCCCTCCTTTTCAAGGAGGGGCTGGGGTGGTTAAGAATAACAGATGAAAGTTATCGTGTTCTCGATGCATCAAGCGGGGGAGCTAGCATTTGGTTGGATGCTGCCGTTGCCTGTCCGTCAGTTAGTGATTGCAGGAAGGCGATGAGATCGGCTTTGTCCTGGGCCGAGAGATTCAATGCATGAATTCTTGGATCTTGATTCAAGCTATGTGAACCCCCGTTATTATATTGGGTGACGACTTCGTCAAGTGTGGTAAATCTGCCGTCGTGCATATATGGCCCGGTGATGGCAACATTGCGAAGCGTCGGTACTTTGTATTTATACTTATCACTAGATAATTTTGTCACTGCGCCGTAGCCAATATCATCCATCGGTTTGGCTAGGGAATGATCGAGCCCGTTATTATGGAAACCGCCGTCGGTAAAGTTATAGCCGGAGTGGCAGGAAACGCAGTTCGCACCATTGGCATCGATGAAGATCTTAAAGCCGCGTTTTGCACTTTCGTTGATGGCGTTCTTGTTGCCGCCCTGATTATGCAGGTATTGGTTATAGCTATCGAACGGACTGCCGTTACTGACGATCGTGCGTTCGAAGCAAGCAAGCGCTTTGACGATCCGATCGAGCGAGAACTTTGCTTCTCCATACGCATTGGTAAGCAGCACCGTATACTGGGTGCTATTGGCATCCATCAATCGCTTAAACAACAACAACGTATCATTCTGACCTGGATCGGATTGATAGCCACTATGAGAAGTATCGCGAGGGTCATTGCTAAAATTATTTCCCATTTCAACGGGGCTGAACATCGGACCCGGAGCATGTTCTTCGAGCGATTTGAATTTACCATCCCACGTATAAGCAGTATTATAGGCGACATTTATGAGCGTTGGTGCATTGCGAGTGCCTAACTTTCCGTCAATGCCAGGGCTCACCGAGCGATTATCGGAGAATGCCTTTGTCGAGAGGTGGCAGGAGGCACAAGAGATCACCGAAGCGTCTTTTGAGCGAATACTAATATTCGGATCGAAGAACAGCATTCGCCCAAGCTCCACCTTGCTGGCGCTCATTGTATTCGAAGCAGGAATAACCATCGCACCGGGCGAAGTCGGGATCGGGGATTGGATATCTTCCGATTGCTGGGCGGAGGAAATGACTGTCGGGTCGGAAGCGAGATCTTTATTGCAAGCACTCAGCGAAAGCGTTGCAGTAATGAGCGCTGCGAGAGCCGGTAATCGTAGTATAGAGGTTTTGTGGTTCATAACGATTCTGGATGTATGAAAAATCATTGCAGTGATAATTGCGAACGAGGTGCGAGCATCTGCTCGGTATGAGTCTCGGTCACCTGTCCGTCGGTCAGTGAATTCAGGAATGCGAGAAGATCGGCCATGTCCTGATCGGTTAATTGCAATGGCTTGATGGCGGCATCTTGATTGAGGCTATGCATTCCACCGTTGCGATAATTAGCAAGAACTTGTGCAAGGGTCGCATAGCGGCCATCGTGCATGTATGGGCCGGTGACGGCAACATTACGTAAGGTTGGCACGCGATAACAATATTTGTCGGTTTGCTTGCGCGTTACAATGAAGCGCCCGGTATCGCCTTCGACAGCAGCAAGACCATTATTGCGGAAGGTACCATCGGTAAAGTTATAGCCGGAGTGGCAGCTAATGCAATTCGCTTTAGCCGGATCGGTAAAGAGTTTGAAACCGCGCTTAGCACTTTCGCTGATCGCCGTTGCCGAACCGCCGGCCTGATGGAGATAGCGATTGTAACTATCGAACGGACTGCCGGGGCTGACGATCGTGCGCTCGAAACAGGCAATGGCTTTTACCATTCTATCGAGTGTGATCTGGGCATCGCCAAAGGCATTCATGAAGAGCGTTACATATGTTGCATTATCGCCATCGGCAATGCGCTTGAACATTAATAAGGTATCGTTGCTGCCCGGATCAGATTCATAATATCCTAAGCTGCCACCGGCCTTTTTGGTCGAGCTGATATTATTTCCCATCTCGACGGCACTGAACATCGGACCCGGAGCGTGCTTTTCAAGAGTCTCGAATTTTCCATCCCAGGTGTAGGTCGTAAAATATCCGACATTCACGAGTGTCGGAGCATTACGGGTACCGACTTTATCGGAGATACCGGGGCTAAAGGCTACGTGATCGGAAAAGGCGCGGTCGGGTTGATGGCAGGAAGCACAGGAAACCCCTAACGTTTTTCCGGCATTCGGGCCGGTCGTATGAGCGAATGGGACACCGACATTCGGATCGAAAAATAACTTGCGGCCGAGATCGACCTTTACCTGCGACATCGGATTATCTGCAGGCACTACCATCGGCGGCGGCACGATCGGAATCGGTGAACCGCTATCTTCAGATTGTTGGGCAGAAGAAACAGCGACCGGTTGATTGGAAAGATCTTTACTGCATGAGGCAAGGATTGTAGCACCTGCCAATAAGAATAACCGGAGAACGGTAGTCGTAGAGCGTTTCATAATTTTACTAACGAAGGAGCACCAACACAAAAAAAGAAGAGTAGGGGCTAGATTGTTCTACCCCCCTACTCTATCAAGAAAATATTATTTCCAGGGATTCTGGAATGAAGCGTTTGCCAAGAACTGGTCATCCGTTAGAGTCTTTAAGAATTCGACGATGTCAGCGACATCCTGATCGGTAAGATTGATGTTCTTCACGCGGTCATCGACATTCGATGAATAGGCTGAAGAAGAACGCTGACTGTTGCCCTTATAGAAGTTTACAACATCTTCGAGAGTTGCCTTGCTGCCGTTATGCATATATGGTCCGGTCTTGGCAATATTGCGAAGTGTCGGGACTTTGAACTTATTAATATCCTGATTGCTATGGGTCTGGAATTGCAGACCGAGATCGTTCTGGTTTGCCGGCAATCCGTTATTGATAAATTCATTATTGGTAAAATTAAAGCCTGAATGGCAGGATACGCAATTGCCGACTGCCGGATCGATAAAGGCTTTAAATCCGCGCTTTGCTGCATCGCTGATCGCATTGATATCGCCACC
>DASTAO010000068.1:0-11126 GCA_035712525.1 Kapaibacterium sp. (SeqCode) | reverse complement strand
TCCCGTCAATGGTTTGACAAATCACACCCCCATTTGGGAGTTCTGAATCCGGAACGACGGGCTTCCACATTTTGTATGGTTAGCGACTGAGTTGTGAGTGAAAACGATCTATTGGATACCTAACATCTAAACGATCATTTTCAGTGTATCGAGCTTGAATTTATTTTAATCACCCTATGAAAAAATTCTTGAAAATTGTCGGGATAATCCTCGGCGTTATCGTTTTGCTTATCGGAGGTTTCCTTGGCTACCTAAAGATCGCCGGGATGCCAAGTTTTAGTGATATTAAGCGCCCGGATGTAAAAGTAGAAGTAACCCCGGAGCGAGTTGCGCGCGGCCGTAAGATCGTCGGGATGCTTTGCTATGATTGCCATTATAGCAGTACGACTCATAAGCTTTCCGGCCACCGGCTTCCGGAGATTCCGGATGTCTTTGGTGAGATATATTCTCATAACATCACCAGTGATAAAGAAAATGGTGTTGGCGGCTGGACCGACGGAGAGATCATGTATTTCTTGCGCACCGGTATTCATAAGAATAATGAATACGTGCCGCCGTACATGCCGAAATTCCCGCATGTTGCCGATGAAGATATTAACTCGATCGTTGCTTTCTTGCGCTCAAACGATTCACTCGTAGCACCTGCTGCAGTTGCCGATACGGCTGAGAAGCCATCGTTATTAGCACTGTTCCTTGGTCGCTTCGTCTTTAAGCCGCATGAATATCCGACAAAGCCGATCGAGCCACCTCCGGCAAATGATAAAGTTGCCATTGGCAAATATTGGGCAACCGGAGTGATCGGCTGCTATCAGTGCCACTCGGCTGATTTTAAGACTAATAACGAAGTTAATCCAGAACAGTCAGCCGGATTTTTCGGTGGTGGCAATGAAATGAAGGATGCCAGCGGGAAAGTTATTTATACTGCCAATATTACTCCCGATCCGTCAAATGGTATTGGCGGTTGGACCGAGCAGGATTTTCTCCACGCTCTGCGCGATGGACTCCGCCGAGATAATACCGCGCTTCGTTATCCGATGTCACGCTTTCCGGAGCTATCCGATTCTGAGATCGTTGCGATCTATGCATACTTGCGCACAGTACCGGCACTTGCTAATCCGCGCAAACAATCTGCCGATTATAAGTATGTTTCTGCCGATCCGTCACAAGGTGAAAAAGTCTATTTCAAATATGCCTGCTACGCTTGCCACGGTACGAACGGTGTTGGCATGTGCGACTTGACCCATGCTTGCGAAAAATATCACAACGATGAAGAGCTCATCAACTGGATCAAGAACCCATCGAAGATCGCGCCTGGTACAAAAATGCCGACCTGGGAAGGGACGATCCCTGAAGCTGATTTTGCTCCGCTTGCCGGCTATGTGCGCCAGCTTGGGTTGAAATCACTCGCTGCAGCGAGGAGTGGTACAACTACCGAAGCTGGTAAATAATTGTAACCACAATGATTTTTTGAAAAGGCGGCAGTGACAGCCGCCTTTTTTCTATTCGGAATTTTATTGTTGTTCTTTTGTGTACTATAATTCGATAGTATATTCCCGCAATGAAAACGGCGATAGCCATAATTCTTTTATTCGTTTCGATGACTGCCGAAGCTCAGATCTATAAAGGCATTCAGGTTGTCTTCCCGTCACTGGTTGCCGGGAATGTACAGCCGGGTAAAGCATTTACGCTTGGGATCAGGCTAAAGATCGAGCCAGGCTGGCACACTTACTGGAAAAATCCGGGTGATGCCGGCTTACCGATGGAGGCGACGGTTCTTGATGCCCCGAATCTTTCGGTCGGTGAACTCCGATTTCCAACGCCAAAGAAGTTGTCCTCGGCCGATGTTGCTACCTATGGCTACGAAGAAGAGGTTGTCTATCTGTTATCGATCAAACCGAAAACGCCGGATGCGGCGAAGCATTTTAAGATAAAACTCTCCTGGCTTGTTTGTAAAGAAGTCTGTTTGCCAGGAGAAACAGTACTAGAATTCAATCTCGATTCCATAAAAAGCAGCGACATGAAAGAGAACCAGCATCTGCTCGATAGGTGGACTGCACGATTGCCGCAGCCAGGCGCCGGATTTAATCTCGATAAAGCCGGTGCAACCTATCACCTCGAAAAGAATGGCAAACTGCAAGTCTTTATGAAATTTTTCGATGTGGCACCCGGGACGATCACCGACTTTTTTCCCGAAGAGATAAAAGATTTTGTGATCGATTATAGCAAGATCACTATCTCTCCTGATGGAATTTCAATGGTACTCGAACCATCGGTAGCTACGGCAAAACTAGCCCATATTTCGGGGCTTGCCATGATTGGCACCAGTGGATATGAGGTAGATCTCGTTGCTTCTAAAGAATAGTGCTACTCAAAATATTTTCCTATTTTTCGATTTACTTTTCAGTGTGAAAATTATTTTGTATTATCGTATAGGAAGAAGATGACAGAGCGTTGTGAATTGATTGTGGATAACTTCGGAGTGTAAAGCCAGATAAGGCTTGGCGTTGTGATTAACTGTTTTCTTTTTTCTCTTCTTGCATACTTCGCTCGTCGCTTTTTTCATCACATTGTCTCCGAGTAGTTATCGGGACAAAAAAATTCTCTGCTATTGCTACGGTGGTAATGGCCGGGAAACTCTTAGATAGTCTAAAACCATTGTTAAGACAGTGCTCATCAGCGAAAGTGTATCAATGGAAGGATTGCCTTCCCCATTAGAAAAAGATTTTTTTAATACCATGCCCCCTGCCAGTGGCGGACAAATATCAGAGCCGATCGTTGCCAATATATCGCGGCCAGCCGCCGATGAATTTCGGTCGGCAGCCGTTGCCATCTGGCAGCGCGCTACTGAAAAGTTAAAGGCGCAAGTATCGCCCCAAAGCTTTACGACGTGGTTCGAGCCCCTCGTCCCCCAAATGATCGATGGGCCGCGGCTTGTGCTGAGTGCACCAAGTGCCTTTATTGCTGAATGGGTGTTACAGCATTACCAGGGCTTGATCGAGACCGTATTGACTGAATATTTAGGTGGTTCGGCTGCCATCGGTATTGATTATGCTGCCGATATAGAGGGCCTCGATACCTCGCTTGCCCCAATGACGGTGATACCGGCTCCCCAGCCGGTAGAGAATCGCTTCGAAGTGGTTGTCCAGCAGCCACGCGAAAATGCTCCGGCGCCAGCACCCGTTGCAAAGCCACCGCTAAGCCCGAATCTTAATCCGAGCTATACCTTCGATTCGTTCATCAAAGGCGATTCGAATAAGCTCGCTGTTGCTGCTGCTGTTGCCGTTGCAAATAACCCGGGTGGTACAAAGTACAATCCGTTAGTCATGTACGGGAATGTCGGCCTTGGCAAAACGCATTTGATCCATGCGGTCGGCAATTCGGCGATTGAAAAATTTCCCGGTCTTCGCGTCTACTATACTTCGAGCGAACGCTTTACCAAAGAATTTGTCGAGGCCATCCAGTCCGACAAGATCAACGATTTTAATACGTTCTACCGCTCGATCGATCTATTGATCATCGACGATGTGCAGTTCTTTGCCGGCAAAGAACGTACTCAGGATAGTTTTTTCCATACCTTCAACGAGCTTCGTGATAACGGCAAGCAGATCATCCTTACATGCGACCGCCCACCGAAAGAACTTCGTGATATTGACGATCGTCTTTTAAACCGATTGCAATGGGGACTCACTACCGATATCCAACCACCGGATCTTGAGACCCGCATTGCCATCTTACGTGAAAAATCAAAGCGCGATGGGTTCGATATCAGCGAAGAAGTGTTGGAGTATTTAGCTTCGAATGTTTCGACAAATATCCGCGAACTCGAAGGCTGTTTGATCTCGCTCGAAGCGACTATTTCACTCGAAGGCAAAGAACCCTCGATCGACATTGCCCGCGATGTCCTTCGCAAAGTGGCTCGCCGCTCGGCACCGGTGCTCTCGGTCGAAACAATTCAAAAATATACTGCTAAATTTTTTAATATCGAGGAAGCATTGCTTCGCGATAAGACAAGAAAGCAGGAAGTTGTCCAGGCTCGCCAGGTTGCAATGTATCTCTGTAAAGAACTGACGGCCAGCACGCTAAACACTATCGGCCTGCATTTTGGCGGCCGCGATCACTCGACCGTTATTCATGCTCAGCAGACTGTAGTCGATGACATGCGCCACGATCCGCAATTCGCGAATCGAGTAAATGAATTGAAACGGCAATTGGAGATGCTCCAATAACAGCGCCAAGCTTCGATAGAGAAGGGTTCGAGAAGCCTCGCAGAGGCGGCCTGTTTGTAGAAACGCAATTACATGGAAAACCCCACCTTTTCAAGAGCCAGTCCCAAAGAATTGAGGGAAGGGTTGGGGTGGTTGATTATTTCCTCGGTTTGGGCAAGTTATGAGAAATGATTTTGCCAAGATGAATCTCAAAGCAATTTTTCTTTAGGTTGCAGATTGTTTTCTTAAACTCAACAGTTGCTCTTAAGATCTTACCCGTCGCGCCGATCGGACAGTAGAATTCAACACATTCAAATTCGCGAGGGATTTCATCATCCCCTCTATAAATCATTAGTCGTTGAGCATAAAACTCGCTATTGTCTCTGAATTCAATCTTCTTTTTACCAAAAACGATTTCTTCAAGCCAGATGCGTTTTATTCGTAATGTTAAGTTATGCTTTTCCATTGTTCAGTTTCTTCTTCTTCTTCGAAATCGCCGATTTACTTTCTTTGGCATGAACCCAAGCCTTCAGATTGACAGTCGCCAAAAAGCCAGACCAGTTTCCGAATAGAACACGGTATCTCTTAAATTTATGATCTCCGAGCATTCGATGCATTTCTGTGGAGGTCGGTTGCCTGCCTAATTCGCGGAATGTCTGCCAGAAAGCCTCGGTCAGATCTTCTTTCGATACCGGATCTTTTCTTCTAATATCCGATAGGCTACGCATACCAACCGTTTTAAGAAAATTTGCCCAGCTTCCGAACGCCCTACGATACTCATTAAAATTATATCGGGCTGCCGGAGGCCGCATTTCCGAATATTTAGGCTGACGGCCGAGAGCCTCATAGCGATCCCAAAATGCGGCTGTTAATTCGTCCTTGGTTGGTGGCATGGGCATGGTGTTCGAATCGTAGAGATCGGTCAGCAAAGATACGAAATCAACCACCCCAACCCCGCCTTGAAAAGGCGGGGCGTTTTATTAATGCGCTTTGCGATAGACTCAAATCCAGGATCAGACATTATAACTACAGCATCAAATAAACAACCTACTATATATCAATGGCTTACCGTTTTTTTAATTCCTAATTTATATTTTTTATCAAATAAGAATGTGATTGCGGTAAATACCCAAAAATGGGCGTTTACTTCTTCTTTCCCTTTTTTGTCTTTTTCCCCTCGGTAAACAAATCCTTCGTCAGCTCCTTATACATTCCGAATAAAAATTCGAGGCGTTCGAGTTCGGTTTTTAATGGTCCTCTTACCTAGAAATCATCAATAAGATTTCATTTTCGGTATGGTTCGAAAAACTGGGTATCAACATCAAATATTTGACGAGGCTTCACGCCTAAACCTGACTGTTGAAACATTTCAACTAATTTTTCTCCATCAACAAGCTCAATTTTTGGGTCAACTCGATCAGCTTCTTTGCGAGCATCACTGGAAAAAGTACCAGTAGTTAGAAATATTCCTTTTTCGGCTCGTCCAAGCATCGAGTTTCTAAAGTCGCCAACTTCGGCACGTGAAACTGATCCCATATATCTCTTGCACTGGAAGGTTACTGATAAGGATACAAAGGGATTAATTGATAATCTTCCCGAACCATCAAATCCACCATCGCGAGACCGCCCACTTACAATTACATTCTCAAAACCTGATTCGCGTAAGAGTAACCCACATATTTCCTCAAATCCCTTTGGTGAAAGAGATCGGAGAATTTCTAGTAATGAAACTTCTTCTGTTTCTCTTTCCTCTTCAATGAAATGAGCTTCAATATCTGTGTTTTTATTAAACTTATCAACCTTTTCTTCGCTCTCCTGTGCTTTCCCGGCGAGCGTATATTTCTTGAAATCCTCAATGAGTTCGGCACGGGCATTTTTATTTGTAAGTCTTACTGAACGTCCTTTCTCAGTGAGTACCCAAGTGCCCCGATTTGCAGAATCTAAATATCCAATTTTTACCAGGTTATTTCTCGCCCATGCAACTTGGTTATGAAACCTCAACGAGCCATCCTTCAGTGTTGCTTCAAGTAAATCTGGCGGTAAGTCAAGATTTTTAGCAATTAATTCCGATACTTCTCTTGGCTTACCTGAACCGCCAAGTTTCTGCAATGCTTCTAATAAAGGCGCTGCGAGAGTGCTAGCTTCCAATAATATTTTTTCGGTATCTTCATAAGTAAGATTTGCCTGCTGCCCTTTTTCAGTTAAACTCCACATCCCTCGCTTAGAACCATCTATGTACCCACTGTTTACTAGATACTGACGTGCCCAAGCAACTTGATTATAATATCTAGGTATTCCAGTCTTTGTAACTGCTGTTAATATTTCTTCTGGTAGGTTTTGCTTTTTTGCGATTAGATCGTTAACTGTCTTTGGTTTTGCACTACCTCCAAGTTCCTTAAGCGCATCAAGTACTGGAATAAGCCATTGTGCAAATTCCGACCCTTTTTTACTATTTTTCATGTGTACAGCTTATCCATATATGCAAAGATACGGAATCAACCACCCCAACCCCTCCTTGAAAAGGAGGGGCGTCTTTATTCCTGCCTTAATCTGAATAATTAATTATTCTGCAAAGATACGGTTATGTTCTTCCATCGCCTCTTCGGGGCTTTGGATTATTATCCTTTTTTTCACGCAGGGCTTACGCCCTGGGCTACCATCTTTCGCCCCGTTGGGGCTTGGGGTGAGGTAAAGAGGATAATAAAATAAAATCAAAAGTATATAAATTTTCTTTGGAAAACCGAAAAATATTTCGTATATTTGTAGGTGGTATTTTGAGCACCATTGATAACGATACACACCAGACTACAAATAAAAACACACTATTGGAATGTGAGGTGCACAATCAACTTAATCAAATATAATGACTTCCAGACCGACTTTGCAAGTTGAGCACCTCTACAACGATTTCCCTGATCGTGCCGAATCAAACGGTGGGAGCCATTAGGTGACGGATATGTTATATGCGCGTGGCAAAGGATTTCGATCGTGAAGATGGGTTTTCTACCGAGCAGATCCGTCGCTCGCGCAATGATCGCGAGCGGCGCAAGGATATTCGCCATAAAGAACGGCACAGCCCGAAAGTATTCGAAACCACAAGCCGAGACCTTATTACAGCGCGAATTCTCCGAACCGAAGGGGCCTACCTCATTGCCGAAACAGCCCCGGACGAAATGATTCGATGCCGGACAATAAAGAGTACTGTCTCCGGTAACCCGACGGCGTCGCTTGTTGCTGTTGGGGATACTGTTCTCATTGATAAAAGCGAATCTGATATCGCTGTCATTCGTGAAGTATTACCCAGGAAAACAAAACTATCACGCCGCGCTCATACTCGCCGCGATCAGTTCGAACAGGTGATTGCTGCAAATATCGACTACGTTGGCATCGTGCAAAGTGCTTTCGAACCTCCGTTTCGAACCGGCATCATCGATCGCTACATCGTTGCAGCCCTTGAAGGCGAGCTGAGGCCGATCATCATTCTGAATAAGAGCGACCTGCTTGCAAAAGACGAACGAGCTGAATTTATTGCCGAAGCACTGATCTATTATAAGTCGATCGGTTACGAGCACTATTTAACTTCCACCACAACTAACGAAGGGATCAATGACCTGAAGGATGTGCTTCATGATAAGACCATTGTCTTTGCCGGCAAATCCGGAGTTGGGAAATCATCGCTGCTCAATACGCTTTGTGGGGAAGAAATAGCTAAGACCCAAGTACTCATGAAAAAGGGACTGCGGGGAATGCACACGACGACAACCGTCGCAATGCTGCCACTTCCCGATCATAGTGGGTATGTTGTCGATACTCCGGGCATCAAAGAATTCTTTCATTTCGATCTGGAGCCGGATCAGATCCGGTTTCGCTTCGTCGAGTTTCAGAAATTCCAGGAACAGTGTAAGATGACGAACTGCCTTCATATTCACGAGCCTGGATGTGCCGTTTCCGAGGCAGTTGATAATGACATCATTCCTGAGTGGCGCTACAATAGTTACCTGGCCTTTTGGGAAGAGGCCGAACGGGAACGGAAAGCCCGTATCGGTGGTATTTAAGCCTCTAATTTTTTGTATCTGTAATTTCAATGAAAAAGACCGTTCTACTTTTTGCAATCGCTGCTCTTATCGGTTGCAGCAAATCAGATCCGAACATCGGCAAAGGCCCTGCAACGATCGACCCGATGAGCCAGAGCATGACCCCACCGGAACCGCCGAAACCGCCGAAGCCTGCTGAAAAACACGGCGATACAACCGTCACCCCAAGCGGCTTGATGTATATCGATAAGAAAGTCGGTACCGGCGACATGCCCAAAATGGGCCAGAAGATTTCGGTCAACTATACCGGTATGCTTACTAATGGAAAAGTCTTTGATTCGAATACTGCTGAAGGGAAAGACGGAAAGCCGTATGAACTGCAGATCGGTGTCGGCCAGGTTATTCCGGGATGGGATGAAGGTCTTATGACGATGAAGGTCGGTGGCAAACGCCGCTTGATCGTACCGCCCGAGCTTGGCTACGGCGCAGCCGGCAGCGGTGATCGCATCCCGCCGAATTCAGTTCTCGTCTTTGACGTAGAGTTAGTCTCTGCTGAAAAATAAAGCTGTTTAGCAAATAAAAAAGCCGAGGTCTGGCCTCGGCTTTTATTGTAGCGGGGGTAGGACTTGAACCTACGGCCTTCGGGTTATGAGCCCGACGAGCTACCAACTGCTCCACCCCGCGATCCTAAACTTGTTGGGGCACTCACAACGAGCCCCTACCCCTCATGGTTCCTACACCTTCAATTCATACCGTTGTTCTATTACCGGTTTCCCAAAGCCATCACCGGGTTTTTCTTCTACTAATCTAAACCCGTACCGCATATAGAGCGACGCAGCGGCATCTAACTCCTTTGTAGTCCAGAGATACGAGGACTTAAATCCGCAGTTCTGAAAGAACTCCATATAAAGCTCCATCAGTTTTTTCCCTAACCCAATACCGCGATATTCAGGCTCAAGATAAAAATATCGTAACTGGGCAGCATCACCGCGATCCATCAATAATAAAAACCCAATGATCGTATTATTATCTTCGCAGATCCAAACGCGATTCGTTCTTGGATCGTAGTTACGGTAAAATTCATCGAGGCCGGCTGCTACATAAGATTCAAAGCCGATACCATATCCGTACTCGGCATCATAGAGAACCCCGTGCCGATGAATTACATACCCCATATCTCCGGGACGAAGCTCGGTACGAATGGTAATATCAGATAATTGAGGCATCGGACGTAAGACTCGTCGTCGCGCTTAAAAAATATACTCGCCGCCAATACGATGCATATCGGGTAACGCAGGCCCCATTATACTTACGCCATAATCGAAGTGCAGCTTCTGGAAATTAAGGCCAAGTCCGAAAGAGAACCCGCCAAGGCCAAGGCCTTCAGGAGTTTTCAGATCGCGACGTTTCTGATTCTCATATCCAAAGCGAAGTCGAACAACACGGCTAACTGTAAATTCACCACCGATCGAAAAATCATTCAATGCATAAAAGAGATTGCGACCTTCGCGATCGCGAGTCAAATTACGAAAATTTAAATGAAGCGTTAGCGGGAGCCGCTCCAGTTTTTTCGAAATACCTAATTGCAAGTTGAATGGTAAGTTTTCGCTGACGGTATCGTAACTTGACAGCTCAGTACCAATATTCAGTGCCGAAAGTCCAACAGTCAATAAGAGCGGCTTGCTTTCATAAAAGACACCAAGATCGGCAGCAATACCCGATGCACTGTATTGTCCCGATACAAGTGTGGACGAAATATACTTAACCGCAACTCCGTAGTGAATCGGTTGATCGGGAATGATGCTTGAATAGGCCAACGATAAGGCAACTTCTCCGGCGCTAAATTCCTGAGTAGCTTCTCCGACAGCATTTGCTCCCTGAAATGTGCCGTAGCTATTATAAATAACCCCAATACCGATCCAACTATTTTCACCGAGAGATTCCGAAGGTTGGCTATAGACGGCATAGCCCTGATTCATATCAAGCGCTAGTTTCGTAAAGCCGAATGAGACAAGAGAGCCCGGAGCAAGCGAATCGCGTTTTACCTGTGTAGAAAGAGCAGCAGGATTCGAGAAGATCGTATTCGGATCGTCTTTCATGGCGACAAACGTATTCCCCATTGCAGCAGATCGGGCACTGCCGGGAATGGTCAGGATCTGAAAGACTCCGGCCCTGCCGGAATTTTCATCGCTGCCGATCGTGCTTCCATTCTGGGCAAAAACCGTCCCTGCCAACAAAAGGCAAAGTATCAAAACGACCCATTTACTTTTCAGCAAGAGCATAGTATAGATTAAACTGCAAATAGCTTCTGTATTACATAATGAGAGGCGAGTGAGTTTCAACGAGATAGGGCAAAAAGGCTTCTATACTTATTGGACTTTTATTCCTTCACCAAGATCCTTTATATCTTCAGCCGCGGCTGCAAGAAATTTTGTTCGGGAACATAGACTTGTGAAAAGCTGCGTAGAATCGTAGTACCCCTTACCAGCGTACACAACATATTTTTGCCCTTCAGTAAACCGAAAACCACACATTGTGGGGTGGGAGGCACTCGAGACCGCAATTTCCTTTTTTGGAGATCCCTTCCAGATTCTATCAACAGTGAAATAATATCGTATAAGGTAATCCAATGAATTTCCTCTATAACTAGAAGAATCAAAAATCTCATGGCGCGTTACAGTGCCTATAAAAACATAATCTGCATTCCGTAAAGCCTCTTTGGGAGGAGGAGGCTCAACACAAGAGCAAGCGTCAAGAGAACGTCCTTGGCATAAAACGAAAAGCAAAACAGCACTATAAATTATTACTGTTTTCACTTATTGAATTATCACGTTCATCGGCTCGCTTTTTGCCACATCATTATTATTGTAGCGAATCGAAAGCGTGA
>DASTAO010000067.1:0-9998 GCA_035712525.1 Kapaibacterium sp. (SeqCode) | reverse complement strand
ATCGTTGGTTCGAATGGAGGATTCGTCCAGAGATCGAGCGGGTCGACGGGCTGAACATCATAGTGGCCGTAAAACAATACCGTCTGAGCATCCTTGCCGGCATCGAGACGATCCCCGTATACGACTGGGTGGCCGGCGGTCTCCATTACCTTAACGTTATTTAAACCGATACGCTTTAACTCATCGGCAACCCATTCGGCGCAGCGGCGGACCTCGCCTTTGTGTTCTGGGGATGTTGAGATCGAAGGAATGCGCAGAAATTCTTTGAGTTCCGATTCGTAGCGTGATTTATTTTCGTCGATGTAAGAGAGAATGTTCATTTTGGTTGTTGTACGGTTTTATTGCTCGCATTAAACGCAAAACACCCATTGGAGAATCCGATAAAAGGAAATATTGCCGAACTTGTCGAATCGTTACGAAAAGCAAAGACCGAACGCTCGGCAAAGACGATCGAAAGTATAATACTTTCTATCATAAAGGGAACTGCGACTCCGGTGATCGATGGGGACGTGGCGCATTTTTTTTACAGAAGTGAATCGGGCCTTTCAATTTCAGTAATTGGAGATTGGAATAGATGGCAGCGGGATGTCGATATGCTATTGCCGCTTCATCCAAAATCATCCCTGCGGTTTTTTTCCAAGTCATTTCCGATCGATGCTCGGCTGTCGTATCGCTTTGCGATTGCCGATGGTGATTCGATCAATGACCCTTTGAATCCGAAGACACTACAAGAAGTATTTGGTAATAATACTTATTTACAGATGCCTGCTTATGCGGGTGTTGAATATTGGAGTGAGCCTTCGAAGGCGGTTGCGAAAGGGAAGCTCATTGAACTCGCGGTAAAAGGAAATAGAAGCGTTGCAGATCGAATCGTTCAAATATATGTACCGGCAAATTTGCTGTTAAAGGGGAAGCAGCGATTCTTATATATAAACGATGGAGCTGAGGCTATAACGGTCGGGAAGTTTACGAATGTGCTTGATAATTTATATCATAACGAGCCTAATATAGCAAAGGCTATTGTGGTATTTGTTCCACCGGTTGAGCGGCATACCGAGTATATAATGAGCAAGCAATTCTCGAGTTGGCTTTCGAATGACTTGCTGAGGCAAGTTGAGAGGAAATTAAAAGTTACGAGTTCGGCAGAGTTGAGGTCGGTGCAGGGAGCGTCACTTGGGGGATTGCTCGCCTTGCATATCGGACTTAATCATTACAAAAAATTCAGAAACATAGTCGCCCAATCGCCGTCTGTTTGGGTTGATGATGCACTCATTGCAGCTCAGTTTGCGAAAGCAAAATCATTGCCATTGAGATTTTATTTGCATACCGGAACGATCAATGATGCCGAAGAAGGCTCGCGGCGATTGCTTCGTATCTTGCAAGCTAAAGGCTATGACGTTATTTACCGGGAGACCAACGAAAGCCATAATTGGGCTAATTGGGCTGGGCGGTATGCTGAAATGCTTCGGTGGATCGGGCAATGAGTTTTTTAAAATTCGTCATTCTGAGCCCGCCGGAGGCGGACGAAGAATCTCTTGCTGTTTTCGCGAATGATGTGGTAGTCAAAACCTTAGGGGATTCTTCACTGCGCTGCGCTTCGTTCAGAATGACGTATGGGAAAGAATTTAATAACTCTACAATATGAAAAAACTTCTCTTTATCCTATTTTTACTTTCTGCTTCTTCGACGGTTTTTGCACAGGGGTATGATCCTCGGCGGACGATAAGTGTGCAGGGGACTGCTGAGGTGATGGTGGCACCGGATCAGGTTGAGATCTCGATGAGCGTCGAGACGAATAACGTGACGCTCGATAAAGCTCGTGAGGAAAATGATTCGAAGGTGTCGGCCATCCTCGCGATGGTGAAAAAGATGGGTGTGGAGGATAAGTATATCCAGACGGATTATATGTCCGTAGAGCCGCGCTACGATCAGAAGTACGGTGATAATGGTCAGCCATCTGAGCGAGTGTTTCTTGGCTATTATATGACGAAGCATCTATCGATCACGCTTCGCGATGTGACGAAATACGAGAAGCTGATTGCCGAGGCGCTGAAGCTTGGGACGAATTATGTTAATGGAGCTACGTTTGGAATTTCTGATTCGCGGAAGATAAAAGATCAGGCACGGCTCGATGCGATCAAATCGGCTAAAGAAAAAGCTACAGCTCTTGCGGCTGAGCTTGGGCAGAAAGTTGGCAAGCCTCTGATGATATCGGAGGGGACTAATTCGTATTATCCTGCGACTGCAAATACCTGGCGAGCTGAGAGTAAAGTTTACGATGGTAATAATGAAGGAGTAAGTACCGCACCGGGGCAGATAAAGCTTGAGGCTGAGGTTAGTGTGGTGTTTGAGTTGGAATGAGCTCTGTTTAAGAAATTCTGCAGGAGATGAGATACGTATTTTTCTTTTTTCTGCTTTTTCTACTTTGGGGTTGTGGAAGCAAAGTCATCATGCCGCTTGCAGTAGGAAATGAGTGGCATTATCATTTTATGTACCACTATGGTGGCGTAAGTGATACATCCGCAACTCAGGAAAATCGTATTCGGGTGATAAAGGACACTATTGTTGGAGATGAACGCTGGAGTATGATTCTTACAAATTGTGGAGATACAACTTCTGGTGAATCATTTGTAACTAATCGTACTGGTGGACTATATAGGTTTTTTAGAAAGGCCTTAATGCCAAGTTATGATTTGCCGTATCCTGCCACTGTTGGTACAACTGTAGTAAGACGCGACACCTTTAACTGGGCTTTTGAAATTGACAGCCTCTATGTGCAATCAACGAACAAGTTAGTAACGGTGCCTGCGGGGACATTCAGTACGTTTCTCTATAACCATATGTATATATTTATTTCACCAAATTCTCAAGGCGCCGATACAACTCTTCATGAAGAGTACTATGCGCCTGGAATTGGGTTTATTAAAGGTCTTTACTATAATAGTACATCTAAAGTTCATCCCAATGAAGAGGTCTTGATGGACTATAAATTATACTGAGCGAAGTGATACTAAAAGAGTGCTCTTGTCACGAATCAACCACCCAACCCTCCTTGAAAAGGAGGGCTATTCTTATTTTACTGGGGGTAGGACTTTTATGAATAGTGGGGATGGTACCGAGTCGGGTTGTCACAGATTCCTCACGTTGGTCGGAATGACAGTGAGGCATTGTTCAATACGTTAGGGGATTCCTACCGTTGTTCGCAATGGAAGTGAAGCATCCTGTAAAACCGGTAACAAAACTATAAAAAACTCGTTTTAGAACTATCTATCCAAAACCGTTATGATGAAAAAACTATTGATCGCGCTTTTTGTCCTTGTTGCCAGCCAGTCTGCTTTTGCGGAAGTGGATTCCCTTAAGATCGCTCAGAATATGAAGTTTGTCGTTCAGGATGTGAATGGCGATGAAGCTAATTTTTCGGCTTATCTTGGAAAAGGGCCATTGCTTGTTAATTTTTGGGCGCTTTGGTGCGAGCCTTGCAAGCAGGAAATGAAGGCTTTTATTGCGCTTGCTGAGAAGCTTAAAGCGAAGGGTGTTTCGATGGTGTCTATCAATACCGATCAGGTTCGCTCGCTTGCAAAAGTGCGTGGGTATGTGAAGAGCCAGGGTGTCAGTTATCCTGTTCTTACCGATCCTGATGGCGGTATTGCCCGCGATCAGTTCTCAATGGAATCGTTACCGTATTCATTGATATTGCGTCCTGACGGTTCGGTATATAAGAAGCACATTGGTTTTACTGCTGGCGATGAGGTTACGATTGAGAAGGAGCTAAATGAACTTATTGCTGAGTTAGAAGCTAAATAAAAATTCTTAGTTTTGAGTTCTTAGTTCTTCGTCAAAACTAAGAGCTAAGAACTCAGAGCTCCCTCTAAATCCTTCCGTATTTTTGTGCTTTATCTTTCCGAGTTGTTGTGAAAAAACTTCTTGTCGGTATTCTTATTTTTGTTTTATTCTTTTCCGGGAAATCTTTTGCCCAGGATATTTCGGCTGTCGGCTCAAATCTTCTTAGAATCGGCAGCGGAGAGACATTCTCGAATACTGGCGAGTCAGAGCGTAAACGATATCTTGAAGAGATTGCCAATGCTCGCATATTTTTCAATAACCTGACACTTGGGTTTCGCTATGAAATGGACGATCCGAGCGAAGTAGGGCGTTCCTTTCAGGGAATTCGCCGCCGTTGGATAGAATATAAAAAAGATTATCTTAATCTTCAGGCAGGGGATGTCTATGCATTATATGGCCGTGGCCTTACTTTGAATGCCTTCGAATCCCGCCCGCTCAATTATGATTCATGGCTTGATGGCGTCAGCGGTAACTATGAATATAATTGGTCGAAGGAAGAAAGCGATCTGCGTCCGAGCCTCGGTGCAAAATTAATAGCCGGTACGTTGCTTTTTCATAATGTTGTAGATACTACTTTGCCGGATGAACTCATCTCTGCGCGGGCTATTAATGGACAGTTTGGCTTATTCGGAAAAAAGCTTACTCTTGGTTTAACATTCTTACAAGCTTTTACGAGTATTAGCGAACCGGGAGCATTTGGTGATGTCAAAACACTTCGCGAAGTGAATCAGCCCGAACTTTATCTTGGGGTTATTTCCGGAGATGTAGCCGGATTTTTTCAGTTTGCCGAAATGCGTTCCGTATTAAGCCAGGTGCACGATCGGCCAGATAGTGCAAGCCATCGTGGTAAAGCGATCTATGGCTCTCTTTCGTATGCCGGAAGTGACCTTGGGCTGACATTCGAGTATAAGAATTATTCTTATAATATTCAACGTCCAGGTGCAGAAAATGCTTCATATTTCTCGAAGCTGCCGATATCGAATCCACCGGAAGTTTATAAAGAATTTACGTATGCGTCACTTACAAGAACGACGCATACCGTAAATTTCGACGATGAACTTGGCTTTCAGCTTGAAGCGAATATCACGGCGATCGAAGGGAATACGATTACCCTATATGGAGCGGCTTCGAGCCGGCACAATAGTCCGAGCAGCGAACGCGATAGTAACTTCGTGCCGCTGTGGGCTGAATCCACTTCATTGGTGCCGAAATTTAGCGGCAATGGTTTCTATCCCTTTTGGGAAGCCTTTTTGGAGTTCGAACATGATTTTGGAGAATTAAACTATTTCAAGGTATTTGCTCACCGCAGAAGCGATGTCATTGCCTATAGCATCAGTGCCGGGGCTGATGTAAAACTGAGTACGACTTTTGGAGCAAAAGTTCAATATCAAACAACGCCATCGCAAAGCCTTCTCTCATCCTTCGAAGTGCAGTTCATGCACGATGATGCCAGAATACTAAACGATCATAAACTCATGAATGTATATTTTCTCGCTCAGTATTCCTTCAATCCGATCATCACGTTTGGTGGAGTATTTGATTTCTCTACATGGTATGAGGATTCTCGTCATATTTGGCCACAGGGATTCATATCTTACCGCATTGGGGCGGCCAATAATCTTCTCTTAAGTTATGGTGCTGAACGTAAGGGATTGAACTGTACAGGTGGGATTTGTCGGTTGGTACCAGAATTCGAAGGTGTACGATTGACGTTAACTAGTCAGCTTTAAGCCTGCTTGCGTGCAACTTGGTTCTATTGCGCCGTGTTTTTGTAGCATAACGATCGCCTAATTCGATGCTACATTTTATACAATTTCGCTATTTTGTTCTCTTGTTCATGTTCCTGCTTTGCCGTTCCGCCGCCGCGCAGGTCATTGCTGAAGATTTTAGAAACATAGGGTGTGCAAATTGTCGAGATGGCGACGATGCTTATGAAGCATTTATAGCTGCAAATCCGGATTATGATGTGACACTCATTTATATCCATAATGATGCTCCAACACCGTCTGATCCGTTTTACTTTGCTTCAAAGAGTTCTGTCGATATGAGAGGTACGCAATATAATGTTTTTGGCGACCCTACATTATTCATTCAAGGAGCATTTGTTGTTGCTGATGGAGGCACGTTCTTTTCCAAAGCAAAATCATTTACCCAGGATGTGGCTGCTGCGTTGAAGAGTAATCCACCTACTGCTCACCTGGCACTGAGTTCCTCTGCTAATTCCGATGGTACATTTTCCATCAAGGTAGATGTTAGTGGATCGCAAATCTCTGCTGCCGGAGTGAAATTGTACGTCGATGTGATTGAGTCAAATATCTTCTATATCAATGCAGCATCTTACGGAAGGACGACTGGCGATATGTGGAATAACATGTTACGGAAGACATTGCCTGATCCTGACGGTACAGATGCCTTTACGGTAAATAATAATTCTTATACTTTTACACTGGATACTACGGGCACCGGTTGGAATAGTAAAAATATTAAACTTGTAGCGTTTATTCAGGATTCAAAAAAAGTGGGCTCAAATTCGTATCCTATTTATGCTGTGGCAAAAGCACCGTTAGAAACTCTTGATGCACCATCTTCCGAAAACGGTAAACAGACTGCTGTTGGAAATGCAAGCCAAAATCCATTTTCGATCAGCACCTCTTTCCAGTTGGAATTACTAAAACCATCGTATGTAAAAGCGTCGGTAAGCAACTCTCTTGGGCAGACTGTGGCGACGATCATCGATGGGGTAGTGACTCAACCAACTTCGACGTTATCGTTCAAACCAGGCTCGTTAAGTGCAGGAATATATTATGTTACAGTTACGGTTGATGGTAAACCGACCGCAACGCGAACAGTGATATACCGTCCGTAATAGTATTCCTGAAACACTTTTGCTTTTTATGGGTTATAATGGTGTAATTAGTTACTCTTAGTGGTATGAAACGGATTATTGCAGCATTATTCGTCCTTTTTATTACTGTGCAAGCCTCAGCTCAGCAATATCAGCATGCACTTATCAACCGTGAAGATTCTCAAAGCGCTTCGGTTAATAATACGCCTTTAACGTCTGATGAAAAAACAATATATGTGGAATTTGATAAGACTCGGATTCTAATCCCCGAATCTCTTGACCCAACACTCGAAGGTGTAATACATAGCCGTATCGGGCCTGGATTAAAAATAAATTTCCATCGTCAGCACCTCCGTCTTCCGATGGGGTGGTCAACGAGTATTTGCTTTGGAGAGACTTGCTATTCTCCGTCGAGAGATAGTCTTTCCGACGATTCACCATACGAAATGACTGACTCTACAGCGGCATTTACGCTACATTTTACCGTACCCGATGGAAATTGGCACGATTCTGCTGTTGACTACGTAAAGTTTGTTGCCATGTCAGGTAATGATGCTGATACTGTTGGTGTAATACTTGTAGGCTACAGAGGAATACTTGGAGTCGAACAAGGACAAGCCACTTCCCAAGTCCAGTCAAAGATCCTCTCGCTCTATCCTTCGCCGCTTATCGATGGGAATTCCATTCGCGTGAAGGTTAGCTCGCCGAAGGTGCAATCGTTTTCGTATTCGATTTCGGATGAGCTCGGACGCAGCGTTGCGTTCGGTACTACGCATCAGCAATTGATACAGGGTGATAATACTTGTTCGATTGGCGAACTTGCCGGACTTTCGAACGGGACCTACCTGTTGAAATTCACCTTTGGTGATGGTTCGGTTGATACCAGAACCTTCCAGATAGCTCACTAAACCTTACTACTCGGACAAAGAGTATTGATTCCGCAGGCTTCGCACTTCGGCCTGTTGGCTATGCATATTGCTCTGCCGTGGGAAATGAAATAGTGGGTGACCATACCCCATTCTTTTTTCGGGTATAGCTCCATCAGATCCTGTTCTATTTTAGCCTGCTCGGTTTCATAGGTAAGCTTTAGCATTTTGCCAGCGACTCGCATGACGTGTGTATCGACGGCGATGCCTTCGTTAATGCCAAACGCATTCCAGAGAACGACACTTGCCGTCTTGCGGCCGACTCCGCGAAGTGTGATCAATTCCTCCATCGTCTTCGGGACCTTGCCACCAAATTTTTCCATGAGATCCGTCGCCATTGATTTTAGCGACTTTGCTTTTTGATGATAGAAGCCTGTCGAACGGATGACTTCCTCTATCTCTTCTAACTCGGCATCGGCTACTGATTTTATCGTAGGGAAGGTCGGATGAAATGTTTTCATCACGATATTGACACGGGCGTCTGTGCACTGCGCCGAGAGGATCGTCGCAACGAGTAATTCAAAAGCATTAGTGAAATCGAGGGCGCAATGTGCTTCAGGGTAAAGCTTCTGAAGCTTGGCATAAATTTTTGCGCCACGTTCTTTTCTGGATTCGAATGATTCTCTTGGCATTAGTGCTGATAACACTAATTATCAGAGGTCACTCTCATGAATATTTGGGGAGATTAATTAATTTCCGTGCACTACTGCGACATTTGCAATAGAGACTCGCTTGCCTTCATAATTAGAAATCAGACGATATGCCCCAGGAGGCAAATGCTCTGTATTAACTCTTGTCGTTGTGCCCGTCGGAATAAAATCCATAATTTTTCTTCCGAGTATATCATAAAGGCTATATGTTGTTTCGTATGGTGGATCAACATAAATAGTTAACCAATTGTCAGAAGGGTTAGGGAAGATATGAGTACCATAAATCAGGGTCTCATAAGCATCTACCTTCAATAATTTGGAAAAATGGAGTTTGATGATGCGTCCATCGGCAAAGGATACAGAGGCGATCATGTATACATTATCTTCTCCCGGAAAGGAAGAAGCCGTAATATTGCAAGGAGGAATGCCACCATCGATCGTGTCAGATACCCAACTATATCCATCATCTGTGGTAAATAGAATTCCGCTGGTTCCATATCCGGATGCAATGCCTAAACCTTTCTTATTGATACACATTGTCTTTAGACCAAATAATATTCTTGGGTCAGCGGTATCTAAAATAGTTTGCCAGTGTTTGCCACCATCATCAGTTCTAATTATATATGAGTTACGGGTTGTCCCGACATTTTTACTGGTATAGTGGTACCCGAGACCAAAAAAATGTAAGGGATCTTTAAAAAAAGCATTTGGTAACACTTTTACAGGATCTGGTAGACTAGGGTCCATAAACGGCTCGCTCGTATCCCAGGTTTTCCATTGATTGGTTGTATGAAAAAAGGGTCCATAGCCATATTGCAATGCACTCTGTTCGTTTTTGGAAAACATTTTGCAAATAGTCAAATAAGCAGAATCTGCGTCTACCGTTCTCCAAGAATTTCCAGCGTCTGTAGTAAGTTGTATCTGACCACAGACGATCATTCCATTAGCGGAGTCTACAAAAGAAACGTCTTGTATCTTGCTATTACTATTCGTGACCTGGGGGTGCCAAGTTGCACCCCCATCGGTTGTACGATCAACCATGCCACTATCACCGACAATAACAATATTCAGTGAATCAATGGCACATACCGTTCTTAAAAATGCGTCATTAACTGCATTCTTACGAGGGTAACCACTTTCTTGTTTTTGCCAAGTTTTGCCTCCATCCGTTGTTCGTTCTATATTGATCTCGAAAGAAGGGTAGGAGATATGGTCATCGGCATACCCAACCACTGTGCAGTTATTATCATTTGAGCACCCGAGTCCATAATACTGGTAATTTATACTATCCCGAACATTATTACGGAGTATTTCATACTTAGGTTGACCCAAGGTATTAGTATACTGGATTAGAAGTACACAGATGAATATTATCCGCATGATTATTTTTCTAATGTCTTCGATCAATCTGCGCAATAATTAAGGGTATAACAGACGCCTGGCTCCCACTCGCCAGATACTGGAATATCTGTACAATCACCTGTGACTGATTGAGTTGAAAGCTTCGTAGTAACAAGAGTACCGTGATCATCACAAACAGCATATGTTGTAATACAATATCCCGACTCACCTGTGCAAGGGATTGCAGCATAATTTGGGGCTTTTGTAGGATCTACATTAGTATTAATCAACTTCCAACATGCTTGTGCGACTACCGCGACGGAAGTGGGGAAATCAGAAGGGCATGGAGGAAATGATCCAAATGAATTAACATTTGTTGGTACTGCATTTATG
>DASTAO010000066.1:0-5729 GCA_035712525.1 Kapaibacterium sp. (SeqCode) | reverse complement strand
TGTAAGTGCAACAACTACAACTACTCCGATCTCAATAAAAGCGATTCCAAGTATTGCTCGAACGACAGTGCGATTTGAAATTACTCCGCCAGAAGCTGCTTCAATAGCTATTTATGATATTGAAGGACGCCGTTTAAAGTTTTTCTCCCCTTATGAAAATCTTGTTTGGGATGTATCGTCAGTCCCAAGCGGATTTTATACTGTTATTCTACGATCAAAGGGCGCCATTGCTGTCACAAAGATTGAAGTTATAAAATAGAAAGTCGTATGTGACTTTTTCCTCCTAAGCTGCCCTTACTCCTTGACCGCGCGGTCAATACTTAGTAATGACAACCATGACGGATCCCGGAATACGGGAAAGGCAGGCACAATTTATGCAGCTCATGGAGCCGATCCATGGCAGGTTGCTGAGATTTTGCCGCGGGGTATCAAGCGATAAAGAAACTGCCCGAGACCTGGCAAGTGAATCGATCCTGATAGCCTGGAATAATTTCGATACTCTTCGCGAACCGGAAACATTACGAAGCTACCTTTTTTCGGTTGCTTCAAGATTATCGCGCCGGCAACAAGCACGACAACAGCGGTATCTCCGAATGAACGATGCCGATGTTGAATCGATAACATGTGGTATTTCTCCTGAGATTGCTACTGAAGTATCGTTGCTTGAAGAAGCGCTTCGGAAATTACCGACGAAGGTCTGTGAAGCAATAGTGCTATTCGAGGTAGCGGGATTTAGTATCGAAGAGATAGCAGGCATTCAGCAATCAGGCGTTTCGGCAGTAAAAATGAGACTTCTCAGGGGACGTAAGCAACTTAAAAAATTGCTTGGCATACAAGAGGAGATCCGGCAAGTACAATTAGTATAGGAGCAATAGTAATGAGTACATCAGATCAAAACCTTGACAAGCTCTTTGCCGGCCTTCGGGCTGATGCTCCGGTAGTATTGCCGAATGAGTTAAATGTTTTGCTTGATAAAGGCTCTGCCCAACCGCATTCTGATCCGTTTCATCAAATCACCGGCAAACGGAAAAGGAACAGAATTATGACAACAGGGATCATCGCCGCACTTATTAGTGCAGTGGCTTACTTTGGAATTACAATTACTTCAGATCAAGTCTCTACCAGTAAGCATGGCAGAGTTACGAGTCCACCATCTGCTATTATTCAACCGCTATCGTCGATAACTCAAAAGGTAGAAACTCAGACATTACCAATTGTGGAGAAGGATACGTTTAAAGTATTATCTTACTCAAGAGCGACAATCATGCTGCCTTCGGTAATTACACCAACGGATAATGAACTTACATCACTTGGAATAAAGCGTGAAGATGATGGGACTATTATCTTAGATGAAGACTATACCTCTCAGGTAGAATTTGCAATTGATACTTTTGCCCGGTTTGCTTCCCACGATTCGCGGGAGAACACAATTCCATATGACTTATTTCCTCAGTTCGTCACCGATGTCAAAGGCAACTTGATAATGATCGGAGAGCATAAACTTATTAATAATAATAGTAGAAGTTCGAGTCTAAGTCTTATCGCAGGTATGGTATCTTCACTTCCTAAGCTGCCCTATTATCGGACGGAAATGATGTCGGCGCGGGATGGGGTAGTAGATAGCACGGTCGTTCCGCCGATGTATACTGTTCACTGGAAAATCGGTATTGGGATCATGTCACTCGATACGATCGTGAGCTATGAGTATCGATCCAAGCGTGCGCAAGATATTATTTATAATAGTATTGTGGAAAGGCTTGCTGCTAAGGATTCGCTCTGTAAACTACGATACGGAGGCGAAAGTGGACTAAATGCTACATTTGCAAATCTGCCGAACGGTTGTGAAACAGTACTTGAACGAAGGGTTTTCCATGTTATCGATAGCATCGGTGCATCAAACTCAAGTGATGTACAAAAAGCTGAAGCTCAATTTGGTTATCTCAATGATGTTAAATGTAGTGTATCATATTCAGAAGTCGAACGACTAAAATTCGAGCGGCTTTCTCGGGGATATGATTATAAGCTGTATCTCCTTAAGCATGCCGAGGATGAGAAAAAATTTGCACAGATCAACTCATATCTTCCGCTCTTAGTCCGCAAGGCATCTGGTTCGTTGCCAAACAAACAATATGATAACGGGCTGATCTTTTGGTATAAACCAACCGATGAGCTTTCTCAGGCAATTCCAGCAATAGCAAATAGTACTCTTAGTGTCTCGGAGTCAATAGGTAACGGAGTCGAACTTACTGCAAATCCAAACCCGGCGACAGCGTATCTGTTCGCAAATTATAAAACCACTGTAGGTCAAACGGTCACTATCGAACTTCGTAATCTTCTCGGCCATACGATGCTTGGTCCGTTTTCCAGATCCGAAGCAAGTGGCAGCATCCAATTAGATGTTTCTCATCTATCTTCCGGAATGTACCTTTTAATCGCTACCTCAGATAAGGGCAAGCAGCAAATTCAGCGAATAATAGTCCAAAAACCTTAAGAATTGCTAAAACGAGTGCTTTTAATAAAGCCGGCCTTCAGCCGGCTTTATTAATATAAGTTAATAGACCTAAGGGAATCCATTCTTACCACTAAAAACGTTGTAGAGGGTCTGATTTCACCCCCTGGCTACCCAAGCGGAGCCAGCAGAAAATATATTCGTATTTCATTCGTTTGAAACGTGTATGCGCCATCGCCGTAGGAAGCCGATAATGAAAGCCACCCTGATTTTTTTTCTCACAATTGCAGCTGTTTCTGCCTATGGGCAAACAGTTACGGGCACCAACCAGATCTCGCTTGATGAAGCGATCCGGATCGCTCTGGATAAAAATTATGACACTCGTTCGGCCGGTCTCGGACTCGAAAGTGCTCAGATCTCAAAAACCCAGGCTAATGACAATCTTTTACCTGATGCAACAGCGACCGGCTCGTATAGTTATGATAAACCGCTAACAAACTCGACGAATGTATTTACCGGGGTTACGGCTGTTCCTGATGCTACTCATACGCTTTCGTATAGCATCCGTGCCGGGATAAATTTATATAACGGCGGCTTCAATTCTGCAAGTATTCATGCGGCAGAGTATAAGCTTGATGCGGCACGTTACAATCTGAAATGGGTTCGCCAGAGTGTAGCTTTCAATGTTACATCGGCTTATATCACTGCCTTGCGTAATAAAGAGTTATTAGTCAGCGCTCAAACTACTTATTCCCAAGATAGCGCGTTGATGGTACGAGTGCAGGCACAATATGATGCCGGAGCTGCAGCACGGACGGCAGTATATCAGCAGCAATCCGTTTTAGGGCAGGATGAATTAACTAAGATACAGGCGGCTAATAATTACGATAATGCCTTGGCTGACTTACTGTTCTTGCTCGATATTGCTCCGAATATTTCAGGCTCTTATGATGTGTCGTTAAAAGGGATCGATACCAGCTTAGCCGGCATCAAGTCACGTGGCGGCGACCTTCAGGCAAGCCCATCAACCTATGATGATCTTTTGCAACGTCGCGAAGACCTTGCTGCGCAGCGCTCGAATATTTTAGCTCAGGAAGAAGGAATCTCAATAACACGATCGGCACTCTTGCCATCTCTTGATGCCTCGTTTGGGATTGGCGGATCGGGTACGAATACCGATATTGCTAATATTCCATTTAGCCACAGCCTTGGTGGTGGGCTTAACCTCCGAATTCCTCTATTCGATAAGATGCAGACTCGTCTGCAGATTGATATTGAGAAAGTTCAGATAGACCAAAGCAAGGTAGAGCTAAATAGATCTGAAGAGCAATTCCGCAATCAAATTGCCTTGGCCGAAAATAATCTGCGTTCGTCGCAGCAGGCTGTCGATGCGAGTGATCGAGCTTTGGTTGCTGCTGAAGAAAGTTTGCGCGCTGCGACCGAAAAACTCCGTGTAGGCGCCGGCATTCAAGTCGATGTTATTGTTGCCGAAGGATTGGCATCGACGGCTCGTGTGAATCACATTAATGCCGTTTATAATTATTTACTTGCGGTAAAGCAGCTTGAATATCTGCTCGGCAAAACTAACTACTAATAATTTTCTCACTCATCTATTCCCTCGTTATGGCAGAAACTACGACACCACAAACACCGATGACGACTAAAGCGGTAGTCGATAAAATAAAGAAAAAGAAAAAGCGCAATCGGATGATCTGGATCGGTGGCGGACTAGTCCTTGTCCTTATTATTGTTGCTGTCGTCATTTCGAGTAGCAAGGAGAAAGGCATAACTGTTCAAACGGAGAAGGTCTCGAAGCGGACTATCACGGAAGTTGTCCAGGCTACCGGTAAAATTCAGCCGGAGACCTCGGTAAAAATTTCGCCTGAAGTATCGGGTGAGATCATACAATTGCCATTTAAAGAGGGTGCGAAGGTCAGCAAGAATCAGTTGCTGGCTGAGATCAAACCGACAGCGATTAGAGCTCAATATGAAGCTGGCGCGGCACAGGTAGAAGCAGCAAAAGCACAGGGCGAACAGGCAAAAGCTCAGAAGGTAACGGCTGACTTAAACTTAAAGCGTACTAAACAGCTCTATGATAAAAAGCTTCTTTCCGATGCCGATCTCGAACAGGCGCAATCGCAAGCCGATGTTGCTGCGGCTAATTATAGTGCTGCCATGCATACTGTTGGAGTCTATCAGAACCAGCTTACCCAAGCAGCAGAAAGTTTGCGCAAGACATCAGTACTTAGTCCGATGGATGGTTATATCACAAAGCTTATTTCACAGCTTGGTGAAAAAGTCGTCGGAACAAGCCAATTCAGCGGTACTGAAATGATGACCGTCAGCGATCTGTCGGTTATGAATGCAATGGTCGATGTCGATGAGAACGACGTTGTGAATGTACAGCTTGGCGATACGGCTCGCATTAGTATCGATGCATTTCCAAACCGTACCTTTATTGGCACGATCATCGAGATCGCTAATAGTGCCGAACTCAAAGGCGTTGGCACTCAGGATCAGTCGACTAACTTCCAGGTAAAGATCCGCTTAGAAGGTTTTGAAACAGGTGAGCTTCGTCCTGGTATGAGCTGCACGGCAAAGATCGAAACGATGACCAAGCGCGATGTCATGACGGTACCGATCATGGCCGTTACCCGTCGCGTAAAAGAAAAGCAGCCAAAAGCTGAAGGCGAAGTTGCCGAAGTTGGCAAAGCAAAAAAGCCTGGTGAGGAAGAAGATAATTCAAAAGCTGCGCCGACCATCGTCTTTGTTGTCGGCAAAGATAAAAAGGTCAAGGCTGTAACCGTAAAGACCGGTATTTCGGATAACTCATATGTCGAGATCCTTTCTGGGCTTTCTGGCGATGAAGAAGTTGTCAAAGGAAATTATGCCGCCGTCTCGAAAGACCTTGAAGATGGTAAACTTGTAAAGGTCGATAACAGCAGCGGCGCCGATGCTTCTGCAAAAAAGAAATAAACGCCTATGAGTAATCCGATAACGGACTCAGTAATTTATCTCGAAGATATTTATCGAGTCTATGAAATGGGCTCGGAAAAAGTCTATGCCCTTCGTGGAGTAACGATCCCGATCCGCAAGAATGAGTATGTTGCGATCATGGGTCCTTCGGGCTCTGGCAAATCAACACTGATGAACCTCATCGGCTGTCTCGATACGCCAAGCTCCGGAAATTATTATTTCAACGGCGCAAATGTTGCCGGCCTCGACGATAACGAGCTAGCTGAAATTCGTAATAAAGAGATCGGTTTCGTTTTTCAAACGT
>DASTAO010000065.1:0-5046 GCA_035712525.1 Kapaibacterium sp. (SeqCode) | reverse complement strand
TAGTAAATGTCCAGCCATTATCGGTTTCACAATTATCGACAGACTTTGAATCATAGCCAATTAAAAAGGAAAAGCCCTGAGAAGTATATAATGGAAATATTGCCGAACCCGCATTGGTATAGTTGGTCCCGGCACTCAGGTAATATTTAACGACTGCCGGGGATGCTACTTTCGGGATCGAGCCGATAAAGTAGTCGCCTTTATCATGAGTAAGTACCTGTTCGTTATAAGTTGTCCCATTGGTTGAGTAATGGATCTTAATCGAATCATCGTTACGGCTGCCTACTACTCCGTAGTATGGAGCGTAAACTTTCACCGGATATTCGGCGTCAAGAGCGCTGCCATCGGCGATCGGCACGATATCCATATCAAAATAATTTTGAATGCCCATATTATGCATCTGAAACGCTTTTAAGATCTCAGCAGCATGAGGAGTACCATTTCCAAGATCGCCATCGTCATCATCGACCGAAAGAAACGCTGCTAATACATCGCCAAATACCTGTCTGATTGAAACTGGATCGTTATATCCAATTCCATCAGGCGCGAGATAGCCACAAAGATCATATAACCGCTCTGCCTGATCGTGGCCGATCAGTTTCCGCAAATCCCATACTGCACCGGAAATGATCACGCCGGTCATGTGGCCATCTGGAGAAATGTCTTTAGGCCACAGTGTAGTATTATCACTGGTACGTAGCTTTGTATTTTTACCGTTAAAGCCTTTTCCAATGACGGGATCATCGCGAAGGAAATTACTCGATAGATCGGCAAAGCCTTCATCGAGGGATTTATCATTCATGTAATCGGCACCTGCCGCAATGTAGCGAACATGATTAACGCGATGCCCGAATTCATGGGCGATCACATCAAGGATCTCGCCGGTATTTGCACAGCCACCACCGGCGGCAAAGAAATTTAACGATCGAGTACCGGGATCGTAGAACGCATTACAAGTTTGGTTAAGATTGACATTCAACGTCAGCCGGGAGTTAATTCCCTTTAGGGCCGTATCCACACCAATGACGTGATCGCGCGCCAGATTTACCGTATAAGATACATCTCGTTCAGCTGGATGCGAGTTTCCATCATCCCAAAGCACATCAAGTGAGCCACTTTGAATAGTTTTTGAGATATTGCCATTTTTCAGCGCACTATCTTTTCGAACGGTCGTAAAGTAGGGGCCTGAAAACCTTGTTTGAATGACAACCGGATATGTCGTATTTGCAGACCAATTCCCCATCGAATCGGTAACATATTGCTGGTTATTTACGGTAACATACACCCCACCGAGACCAACTGTTGTGGGCGTATCGGTTGGTTGGGTTAGATGAACTTTAGCCAGTACCCGCCCACTTAACGCTTCGAGCGGAGCTTGGGGTTGGGATTGCGGCATTGCAAGTTCTTGGAGCGGTTCCGTTATGTCTATATCACCATACTGTCCGGGACGTAACTCTTCCATGGAGAAATTACAGACTACCATGTCTCTGACTTCAAGAACGGCTGCATTATCAGCATCGATGGTGTATCGCCATTGGTGAAAGCCATCGGAAAGAATTGTTTCCCAGGCTAAGCGGACTTCTGTTGGATTCGGCAGATTAACATATACCAACCTCGGCAGCTCAGTTATCGTAAACGGGATCGAGCCACGATTCGAATATGCCCTCTCAGCCGTTTCGGCTGCAATTACATCCGTAATGAATGGTGTTGCAATATTAGGCTCACCGATCGGGATGTTTGAGCGCATCAAGACTACTTTGCCATTTTCGATACCGGTATGCACATGGATCATCCTGTCACGAAGCGGTATGCCATTATATTGGATCTTAAAAGCAGAGTGCCAGATCGAGGCAACTTGATTCGTCGCAGTATTAACGAACAAAGCATCATTATTCAAACCAAGCACCTGGCGGCCTTCTGTTTCCAAATAATTCGCGACCGAATTTGTAACCGCTGTGGCGGAAGTACGGTCGGCTACAGCGACGATAGGTTCTTGCACCGATACGTTACCGCGTATCAGCTGTGGTAACCTACCGCTATTTAGCTGGAGAACCGTAAGCCTGTTTCCAGAAAGGCTGTTTACACGATCAATTTCAGCTTTAAGGTCTTTATTTACATCAATAGAACTATTTGATCTCTTTTCCTGAGCAAAAAGGGGAATCGCAATGAGTACTAAAAAAACTGCTATGTATTTTTTCATTCAGATACAAAAATTTCTACACTAACTTAGTAGAATAACACTTGAACGGGCGTTTTGTTTACGCTTAAGCCTTGGGTTAGGCTATTTCTAATCAACTTCTCACAATATCTTAGACTGAATCAGAATTCTCAGGATTTCAGCGTAAACAGAATTTTTCTTTGTGAACCTTCGTGTACCTTTGTGCCCTTTGTGGTAAAAAATTATAGTTAATGATAACGATCGATCACATATTGACACTACCTTGCGCGCCTGAAATCATATTCGATTTTTTGGCAAACCCACTGAACGAGCCGAAATGGAATAGCGACCTTATTTCGATTCGGCAAACAACTCCAGGCCAGCCTGAGCGTGGCAGCAGGTTTACTTCCGAGTATAAGCAGATCGGCGATCTTGATGTTACCTTGACCCGCCTCGATAGACCGAAACATATCGCCTACTCCGGCTCAAATGCAAAAGTCAGCCTTTTTGCCGAGTTCAGGTTTCGCCCAACACCAAATGGCACGAGCGTTGCACTCCGATTCGATATCGAGCCGAAAGGGATTCTATCGCTTGCGAGTGGGATGATAAAAGAGGCATTTACGAAAGGCTTGCCAGCTAAGGAGACTGCACTAAGGAGGGCTTTGGGAGTGTAATAATGTGAGAATCCTCAAATCAGCTTTTTTGAGGTTAGGATGCCGCTTTAGTGTTTAAAAAAACTGCCCACATAAATTTCACATTTATTTTCAAATCTCTCTTGCATTTTGGGGTTTTGTTTCGTATATTTGTAGGTGAAACTATGGGCACCGTTTATCGTATAATCAAGCTCTGCTCTCTGCACTATTGAAATGCTAAATAATTATGACTTTTCGGATAGCCAAACTACCATTCTCATTTCGACCCATGATCCGAACAGACAAAACGTTGAAAATGAATTGGAATCGCAATATGTGTAGTGTTAAGTTGTTGATTTATAATATGCCGCTCTGGTAATATCAAGAGCAAATTAAAATAGTGTGGTGCACAATTAGATTGTTGAATTTTAAGGGGTTATATACCCTTCAGTTTTGGGTGGATTTGTCGGGATGCGAGCAGTATTCCCACGCTACAGGAAACTACTGGATTAAGAACGAGGTTGTCTTTATGAATGCAATTCTACTTTACTACAACAAACAATACGACGACTAATACGGTCGGCGGTTATTCCTGTTCGTAAGTAAAGAAAGCAACCAATTTTCTTGAAGCGGCAGGTGTAAAAAACCTGCCGCTTTTATTTTGGAGAGAAATCAACGAATTTGCTGTTTACAACGCCCAATATGAGCAATATCAAAATCACTTTCCCCGACGGCGCGGTTAAGGAATTTCCTTCCGGCACCAGCGGCATGCAGATCGCCGAATCTATTTCTCCTCGGTTAGCACAGGTCTCGCTTGGCATTATTGTCAATGGCAAGAACTACGATCTTGCCACGCCGATAACAGAAGATGCTGCCGTCAATATTGTTAAATGGGAATCCGACGAAGGCAAGTCGATCTTCTGGCATTCGAGCGCCCATCTTATGGCCGAAGCCATCGAAGCGATCTATCCCGGTACCAAATTCGGTATCGGACCGCCCATAGAGAATGGCTGGTACTATGATATGCAATTACCGGAAGGCGTGAAGCTTCAGCCGGATGATCTGGCGAAAATCGAGGAAAAGATGTATGAGCTTTCTACACGCGATGTACCGTATAAGCGCATACCGATCGAATGGTCGAAAGCCGTCGAATACTTTAAGGAAAAAGGCGATTGGCTAAAGCTTGAGTTGCTCGAAGGCTTTAAAGATCAGGCCATCACTCTGTATGAGCAAGGCAACTTTACCGATCTTTGCCGCGGTACCCACGTCCCATCGACCGGCAAGATTAAATTTCCGAAGTTGCTTTCCATCGCTGGAGCATACTGGCGCGGTGATGAGAAGCGCCCGATGCTTACCCGCCTTTATGGCATCAGCTTCCCGACCAAGAAAGAACTCGACGAATACTTAAAGGCAAGAGAAGAAGCTGAGAAACGTGATCATCGCAAACTCGGCAAAGAACTCGAGCTGTTCATGCTCACCCCGAAGATCGGCGGCGGACTTCCCGTCTGGTTACCGAACGGAGCGGTGGTTCGTAATCAACTCGAGACCTTCCTTCGCAAAGCCCAACAGAAGATGGGTTACTCGCAGGTTGTTACTCCGCATATCGGTAACATCGAGCTTTATAAAACCAGCGGACACTATCCGTATTACAAAGACAGTCAGTTTACTCCGATCGATGTCGATGATGAGCAGTACTTATTAAAGCCGATGAACTGCCCGCATCATCATATGATCTATGATTCGAAGCCGCGCAGCTATCGCGATCTTCCGGTTCGCCTTGCTGAATTTGGTACGGTGTATCGCTATGAACAATCCGGAGAATTGAACGGCCTTTCACGAGTCCGCTCCTTTACTCAGGACGATGCTCATATTTATATGATGCCGGAGCAGCTCAAAGATGAATTGAAGAATGTCATCGGACTAACTCAGTTCGTTTCGAGTACGCTGGGCTTCAATGATTTCAAGATTCGCTTATCTTTCCGCGATCCGAACAATACCACAAAGTATGGTGGTAATGATGAGCAATGGATTCAGGCTGAGAAAGATATCAAAGAAGCAGCCGATGCAATGAAGCTTGATTACACCATCGCTCCCGGTGAAGCTGCATTCTACGGACCGAAGATCGACTTCATGCTTAAAGATGCCATCGGCAGAAACTGGCAGCTTGGCACCGTTCAGGTTGACTATGTCATGCCCGAGCGCTTCGACCTGACCTATATCGGTGCCGATGGACAAAAGCATCGCCCGGTAATTATT
>DASTAO010000064.1:0-2241 GCA_035712525.1 Kapaibacterium sp. (SeqCode) | reverse complement strand
TGCCATAATAGCCGGATGATAACGTCTTTGGCTCAGCTCTGCGGCTGCCTTGGGCAAAAGAACGGTCAACTCCGAAGAGTAATACCATTACAATCGCCAGGAGTGCAAAAGAAAGTAGCCGATTTTTCATCGTTTTCTGCGATTAGTTATAGATGATGTTTAATTAGAAACTCCCGTACCACTTATGCAACGGACAATTAGTATCCCTTGTATCTTATTATCTTCTATATAGATAACAAACGTGGCGTATCAACACATGTTCACCGTGAGTAGTGAATCTTGCTTAATTTGATCTACAAAGATAAGCAAAAAACTCCATCCCACCATTAAAAAGACAACTAAGGGTCGAAAAGGTTACAAACTATTTTTAATTATTTTTTAAAAAATAGTGGAAAAGTGCTTTCCGGGCAATTGACGCACAATATCTCGAAATTCTAGATCTAATAAATGGACTAAAACTAGTTGAACTGCCAAGCCTGCTCGTTCAGCTAATTGATCGATATGCACTGGTTCGGCCGCGGTTTCGAGTATGGAAACAAGACCTTCTTCTACTTTCGATAATCCTATTTTTCTATCTTTTATTGGTTGCCCTTTAGGCAGAGGACTATCCCATCCCAATCCTTTAAGAATATCCTGGGCCGTTCTGAATGGTTTTGCTCGATTCTCGACAAGAAGGAAATTCGGACCTCGGCTCATTGGGCGATCGACATCCCCGGGTAACGCATAAATTTCACGGTTTTGATCAAGGGCAATATTTGCAGTAATCATAGAACCACCCTGCTCTTCGCTTTCAATGATCACGCTGGCATTAGATAGGCCGCTGACGATACGATTGCGCCATGGAAAATTCTTAGCATCCGGGCTTGCTCCCATCGGAAGCTCGGAAATGATTAAGCCTCGGCCTGAAGTAATAAGCTCTTTGGAGAATTGTTTATTAGACGAAGGATAAATGACATCTATACCCGAACCAAGAACAGCAATCGTTGAGCCACCGGCGTCAAACACCGCCTTATGAGCTGCGGTATCAATACCTAAAGCAAAGCCACTGACAACAACTATCGACTGCTCGGCAAACGATTTGCATACAGAAGTCACAACACGCCTTCCATAATCGGACATTTTTCGTGTGCCAATAACAGCAATGTTCCGCTCGCTTGATAGGAGGTCTCGATTACCCCGAAGAAATAATAGAGCCGGAGGATTATAAATATCTTTCAGCGAGCGAGGATAATCTTCATCAAAAAAAGTTAGAATAGTAGTATCTTCTGGTAGCGATGACAATTGTTTCGTAGCAATTGCCAGCGACTCTTCTTTAAGAGAAATAAGTTGCTCGACGATTACCTTACCAAATCCCGGTACTTTAGAAAGCTCTCTTGACGAAGCATTGAAGGCTTTTTCGCTATTACCAAAATAAGTCCGAAGTGCTACCAAGCGCTGAGCGCCAATGCCTTCACTTAAATAGAGTGCATAATAATATAGGAGTTCGCTAGCCTGCATCGCGAAGAGCTACTTGCCGGTAAACTGAGCTTTCCGCTTTTCTAAGAATGCAGTAGTACCTTCATGAAAATCTACCGTCATCGTAAGTGAGCCAAATTTCTCGGCTTCGCGGCCTAAGCCTTCGTCGATAGATTCATCGATGCCTTCAAAGATGCAATCGATGGCAGCACTGATAGCAAGCGGTGCTTTCGAAGCGATCGATGTCGCCATGTCCGTTGCTGTCTTCATTAAGTCTGCTGTCGGGACAACTCGTGCTACGAGCCCTTGCTCGAGTGCTTCACGAGCATCCATCTGGCGGCCGGTAAGAATAAGATCGGTAGCAAGCGTTCTGCCAAGGACTCTCGTCAATCGCTGCGTCCCGCCATAGCCAGGGATGATACCAAGATTAACTTCGGGCTGGCCGAACTTTGCATTCTCCGAGCAGATCCGTATATGACAAGCCAGTGCTAATTCGCAACCACCACCGAGTGCAAATCCATTGACTGCTGCAATGAATGGCTTTGGTGATGATTCGATTTGGCTAAAAACCGATTGCCCCTTCTGGGCAAATTCTCTACCTTCTTCAAGATCATTTAACGCTGCAAGCTCTTTAATATCCGCTCCGGCAACAAAGGCTTTCTCGCCTTTGCCGGTAATGACAACAGCCCTGACATCATCGCGGACTCTGAGATCGGTAACAAGATGACGAAGATCATCGAGGACCATAGAGCTTAGTGCATTCAGTTTATCCGGGCGATTTATCGT
>DASTAO010000063.1:0-5261 GCA_035712525.1 Kapaibacterium sp. (SeqCode) | reverse complement strand
TCTAACGGTTTAGTTCTAACAGCAAATACGAGTGGCATTCTTTCCTGGGCATCAGCCGGTGGTTCCACTGGGTGGCTTACAGGTGGTAATAGCGGACTTGTTGATAATACTAATAATTATCTCGGGACGCTCGATAATATTCCTGTTCGGTTCGTAAGCGGCAGCAGCGGTCCGAATACCAGAATGGTGCTTGATATTAGCGGCAATTTATTGTTTGGTGCAGGTAGTGGAACATCGACCGTTTCAAGCGGTTCTGGTAAACTTGCCTTTGGTGATGCATTGACAACTGCTCGATTAAATAGTGTACCGACCATCGGTACGAATGTCTTTAATATGATCGATGCCAATGCGACCCTTCGGGTATGGCGCTATGCTACGAACGCCGGTAATAGTGATCCCGCGGTTGACCTTATTGGTGGAACAAATGATAATCAGGCGAACTCTGCCAATCAGTGGTGGACGATCTCCTCGACCGGTACACCGGGCAATGCAACTTCAGGTACGAATGGTACCGGTGAGCATCTGACGTTCCGCCGTCGTTCAGGTTCGACGGATTCTGAATACGTTTCGATCTTCACTGGCGGTAATGTCGGTATTGGCGCAAATGCGAGTGGGTATATTCCTTCGCCATCGAATAAGCTTACTGTGATGGGGCTTGATGCAGCGACAACTACCACGACAGATGTTGTCTCTATTGGGCACAACTCAACAGCGACACCTTCAACGAGTTTTGGTACTGGGTTAGTATTTAAGGGACAATCTTCTTCAACTGCCGATCGAAATATTGCTAAGATCGGTGCAGTCTGGACAAATGCTACGGATGCCTCTCGAAATGGAGCACTTACGTTCTCCACCGATAGCGTCGGCACTGATCGCGAAAAGGTGCGAATCGCCGCCAATGGGTATGTCGGTGTGAATGCAACAAACCCCGGAATTCGAGTTGATATTAATGGAGGATATGCGACTAGATCAAAAACGGATACTCTTACTACTGGAACAAACAATAATCTTTCCGTTGGTGATTGTGCTTTTTTAAGAATTGTCGGACCAACTGGGCCATTTACGATTACAGGGCTTCAGGCTGGTGTTGATGGACAGCGCTTAAGAATTGCAAACATCACCGGGTACGATATGACCATCGCAGATAGTAGCTCTCTATCCTCCGCCGGTAATCGTATCGAGACCAATACTAATTCCGATATTGTTGTTAAAGGTCCGGTGCCAATCCTTGATATGACCTATGATGGAGCTACTTCACAATGGCTTCTTGGTACATTAAATGCAAATCAGATTATTGGTGGAATTGGAAGTATTCTTTATGTTTATAAGACTTCTGACGAAACTGTAACTAATAGCAATACCTTACAAAATGATGACCACTTGTTTTTTTCCGTGGCTGCTGGCCAAACATGGGAATTGAACGGGGAAATAGATGCAAAATGTACTTCTACATCACCTGACATGGACATGGCGTTTTCAGTCCCTACTGGTTCGACATTAAAAATAATGTACACGGGTATTCGAGATGCAAACGGAAATGCTATTTTAGGAAATGGGCAATTTACAGCTTCAGGAGTAAACCCAAGTGCACCTAATGAAACGGTGGGTCTCGATAATACAAAGCACGTCTTAATCACTTTTCGTGGAATTGTAAGAACTGGAAGTACGGGTACTATTCAATTTCAATGGTGCCAGCATACAGCAAGTAATTCTGACCCGGTCACAGTGTTTACGGATTCCTACATGAAGCTTATACGCATTCAGTAAAAATCACTGTAGTTATTTTGATCTGAATTCTTCTACCCGCTTTACAAATTCAGGGTCCCGTTTTCTTAGTTTTTCATGATCAAGCCGTTTGCTGCGGGTCATCATTTTATAGGCCATCTCGATCGGGGCGAGATCTCTGATGTCTTTTAGGTTTTCGAATAACAGTAGGCTGTCATAGGCCAGTTGTTGGTACTCTTCGACGATCGGTTTGTGAGTCGTTTCGTAGTTTGTAAGCGCTTCTTTGATGTCGTGATGGTTTTCGAAGCTATGAAATAAAGCTATCGCTTCTTCAAGAGCGAGCTTTGTCCCACTGCCAATTGAGAAATGGGCTGTTGCCGCAGCATCACCAATAATAACAATGTTATCGTGAACCCACTTCTTATTTTTTACCAGCAGAAAATTGATCCACGTTGATTTGTTGGAGAGTAGGGGATGGCCACCGAGATCATCGGCAAATACTGTTTCGAGATAGCTGCGAGTCTCAGCATCGTTCATCGATTCGAAGCCGGCTTTCCTCCAAGTTTCGGGATCGCATTCGACGACGAAGGTGCTTGTCGTCTCATTAAATTTATAAGAGTGTGATGCAAAGATGCCGTCAGCATTTTCACGAAGTGTTAACGTCAGTGCATTAAATAATTGATTGGTGCCGTACCAAATATATTTATTACTGCGGATGCTAAGATCGGGTTCGAAATACGCGGGATATTTTTTTCTGAAAAAACTATTCACGCCATCGGCAACGATAACAAGATCAGCGGCAGCTACTTCGTCGAGATCACGGACTTCTTTATTAAATGTCAAGTTAACTCCAAGCGATTCGGCTCGATCCTGAAGAATGTTCAACATCACTAACCGGGAAATGCCCGAAAATCTATTGCCGCCGATGAAGATATGCTCGTTCTTATGAACGACCTCGACATTTTCCCAGACTTCGAAATTATCGATGATGGTTTCGGCGGAGGTTGGGTCGTGCTCTTTTAATTTATCAAGTGTGCGATCGCTAAAGACGACACCCCAGCCGAAAGTGTCGTTACGTCCATTGCGTTCGGTGACATGGATGTTCCATTCGGGAAATCGGCGCTTTGCAAGAATAGCAAAATATAATCCGGCAGGGCCGCCGCCGATAATTTCTACAGTCATCTTATGTTGTTATCGTTTTGGCTCGCGTCAAAGCGGATTCAGTTATTTCCTTCAATAGTGCACTGAACGGAAGCTTCGCTGCTTCAGCGCTTCTGGCAATGCCCGTGCCTTCAGAAAGATTCGGATTCGGGTTGATCTCGAGTATGAATAACTCGCCATCTTTATTTAATCGCATATCAACTCTGGCATAATCGCGGGTGCCAAGAATTTCCGTTGCGCGAAAGGCATATTGCTGTGCTTTGAGTGCGACTTTCTGCGGCAGATCGGCCGGGCAATTTGGAATTGTCGTGTGATAGGCAGCATGGTGCGGATCCCACTTTGCCTGATAACTGACAATCTTATACAGGTGCTCGGGCATTGAATCGAATACGATCTCTGAGATCGGCAGCACTCGTTTGCCGGCAGCATTGCCGAGGACAGCGACATTTAATTCACGGCCTTCGATATATTCTTCTACCAATGCAGGCATCTTGCAATCATCGATTACCCATTCACATCGAGCCTTCAACGCTTTAAGATTGCTAACAATGCTCTCGTTTTCAATGCCGCCGGAGCCATCTTCCCATGCCGGTTTGACGATAACCGGATAACGAAGCGAGTGCCGTTTCGGAAATTCTAACATCGAATAGACCGTAAACGATTTTGCAGTTGGTAAGCGGTGTGCTCGCAATAATTCTTTTGCTAAGGGTTTATTCTGACAAGTAGCGAGTGCACGTGGTGGCGCGCCAGTATAGGGCAATTGCAAGAGATCAAAAAAACCTGCAACGAGCATTTCATTTTCCGGACGGTTATGAAAGAACTCGACGAGATTGAAAATTACATCGAACTTGCGGCGCGAAAGAAAATTAAATAATCGTTCGAAGCGATCTTTTACGTTGAAGCTGATAACTTTATATCCCGCCTCGACGAGCGCTGCTTCAATATTTGCATACTCTTGTTCTGCCGGAGTTTCTTCAACATCGAAATATGGTTTAAAGCCGAGCGCTTCCGGAGAAAGATCGATCGTTGGTCCCGGAGTTTCGTCACTCGGGATATCGTTATATAATAATGCGACGGTTGTTTGTTTCGCCATTGCGTTGTAATTCGTACTACAAAAATACTTCTTTTGTACGAAAAATCCAAATGATTATGGAAATAAAAAAACAAATTACTTACGAAGAGTTTTCTGCCGTTGATATTCGTGTCGGAAAAATAATTAGTGCAGAAGTGTTTGCCGAAGCACGCAAGCCTGCTTATAAATTGCAGATCGACTTCGGAAAGGAGATCGGAATAAAACGATCGAGCGCTCAGATAACAACGTTATATGCGGCCGAACAACTCATTGGTAAACAAATTGTGGCAGTAGTTAACTGTGCTCCGAAGCAAATCGCAACATTCATTTCTGAAGTGTTACTGCTTGGTGTTATACAAGGAGGTGGGGCCGTAGTCCTGCTTGAAACAGAACGGAACGTTGAACTTGGCAGCAGTATCTCTTAATGGATAACCATGATCTCCCTCGATAGGCGGATATCGGAGCTTTCAAGCGTCACTATATAAGAACCATTTGAAAGATCATCGGCATGCAAGTTTACTATATGTTCGCCATTACTTACAATACCTGTTGCGATCGATCTTAATAGCTTACCGGTGAGATCACGAAGATTTAGAGTAACTGGTGCCTCAACAGGAAGATAATAATGGATCGAAGCCGAAGAACCTATTGGATTAGGGTAAATCGGTCTCAGATCGAAATTATAGAGCGAATTGTCATTTGGAGGGACGGATCCGAAACCATTATCTACTACGCCCGTAAAGAGTAGCTGCAGTGTATCCTTTTCACATGGTGGTGGGGATATAATCAATATCCGAAGATTATAGATATGACCTTCTTTATCGGGACTAAAATCAACATTGAATTGAAAGTTAGTGCCAGTTGGTATCTCGAGTAATGAATTGATCGCTTTAAACACTCCTGAATCAGGAGTGTCAAAGATAACGCTACCATCCGTCCAGTCGCAACTATCCGGATTTGTTATTGTAAACGTTAGCATAAAATGGCCACCCCTTCCGTACGTCCCTCCACCCAATATATTGTCAGCCGTGAGTTTTGGGCAACAGCTACTATCTGGCATTGAATAGCTGAGTGAGTATTGCATTAACAAAAGAGTGAGAACCAGTGAAAAAAAACGGATATTCTTCTTTACATTATACATTGATTGCTTTCCTTAAGGAATATTACCGAGTTACTTTGATCTGTCGCATTAATTTCATATCTTGGCTTTCGAGTAACAATAGGTACGATCCATTCGGAATTTGGCTAAGATCCATAGTAACATCGTGTTCACCTGCAGAGACGAAACCACTTGAAATATTTT
>DASTAO010000062.1:0-4507 GCA_035712525.1 Kapaibacterium sp. (SeqCode) | reverse complement strand
AACGGGTATTCCCGCTCCAGAGCCATCATCCCCTTCCACAAAGAGTCCGACATATATCTCCGATGGTGCCGTTTGCTCTCCTGTAAATGTCAGAGTAAAAGATGCCGTCCCATTTGCGGGTAATTGAATCGTCGCTGGAGCTTGAAAATGTGAGGCCAGATCAGTCGGAGAAAACCTGGTCTTGATCAGTATCGCGTAGGACCGATGATTACTAAGTACTATTTGCTTCGATACACTTTCACCTACTTCAGCTTCAAAGGTATAACTTGACCATTGGTTCGGATCAAGATTCACGCTGAATGCTGAATCGACCGGGGCTGCTTTAGCTACTGCTGCAAACATCAAGATAGTTAGCAGCGACAAACAAATAGTAATAATTCGTTTCATGGTTATGAATGTATTAGTGAAATAACAGCAATAAAACCCCATCAGGAAATACGAGTTACTTGAAGTCCCTACGGGACTACTACTGGACTTGGCAATGCCAGTAACTTTCAGTAGAGAAAAGCGTTTATAGGCATGACCCAACAATATAAAAAGTTTTCCGATAGATCTCTGGAATATTTTTATAAGGATCCGAACATTGCGATCGAAGCTGCTGAAAAGGGTTATGCACTCGCCAAACGAAATCGAAACACTAAGCAACTGGCGCATTTCGTCCAACGCCAAGTCAATATATACCGCGAACGAGGAAATATTCAAAAGTTGATCGAGCTCAATGACGAGCTCCGCAGGCACTACACAAAAATGAATTATAAAGTAGGTCTCGCAAGCTGCTATCATAATGATAGCTTTATTGCTATTCGTGAAGGCCGGTTAGATGCTGGTCTCGATGCCGTAAGAAAAGGCTTCGAGCTCCTCGAAGATGAGCCAAACGACCAGATATTCGTCGCTCTGCACACCTCACAAGGATACATTGAAATACTAAAAGGAAATACTGTCGGAGCGCTACGGTCTTTATATTTAGCATTCGAGTCTGAGCCGAAACTCACTGAAAGCCATTCCGAAGCAGAACGAATATGGATATTGTCATCAAGTGCTAACCGAGAAAGCAATCTTGGCATCTGCTATATAATGGGTGGGAATGCAGAAAAAGGCAGGCAGCACTTACTGCATGCTCGCGAACAATTCATACTCTTAAATAATACTACTAACTATATCTATACCCTATCGAGCCTTGGGCAACTCGAACGAGAAAAGGGGCAGTACGAAACAGCTATTCCTTTTCTTGATGAAGCACTCTGTTACGCCAGGAAAAATAAAGCCATCCCAAAGATGATCGAAATCCTTACCGAGCTTGCTCAGTGCTATCTTTACTTATTCGAAAGTAGTAAAGGACGCGCTTTCCTCGATGAGGCCATTCGGTTATCCGACGAACATTCGATGCATACTGAAATAGTAGCCATAACATCTGCCAAATTTTTTATCGAAGCAACGAACTATATGTCTGTTCATTCAATACTCTGTCCATTCATCGAAGACGAAAGCATTCCAATTGGAAATAAACTGGATATTTTTTTCTTACTATCTGAAGCCTGCAGCAAATTAAAGCGTTGGGAAGAGGCATTTGTCTATCAACGCCAGTATCAGCAAGTATATGAGAAACTAAATGACCAGAAGAAACTCTGGCTGGCGGCTGAACTCGAGATAGAATATGAGAATCGTCAAAGAAAAAAGCAGATGGAGCTGCTCGAGCAATATTCTCAGCAACAACAAGAGGATATTGCTGCTCAAGCGATCCAGCTTTTAAAGCATCGTGAATTCCTCGATGAACTCAGACAAGATCTTTCAGGTGGTCGAAAAGCTACCCATGACATTCTTAAAGATATAACCACCGAATTAAGTCGAAACGACGAATGGACCGATTTCGAGATCCGTTTCACGCAATCGCATGGGCAAAAAATGAAAGCCTTGAAAAAGGCCTATCCTGCACTAACCACAACTGAGCTGAAAGTCTGCGCTCTCTTATGCACCAATCTATCAACAAAAGCCATCTCTTCCGTCCTCTCGATGTCGCCACGAACCGTGGAGTGGCATCGGGCGAAGATAAGAAAAAAGCTAAAAGTAAAACCAACTACGGATCTGACTAGTACCTTGCAATCTATTAAGTAAGAAAGATAAAGAGCTTAATTCTTTTCCCGCTGCAAGCGCTTCAATCCGACCCTGACGTAGTTATCATTGATCTCGACACCAACATACTTCCTCCCCAGCCGGTGAGCCACCACCGATGTCGTTCCGGAGCCACTAAAGAGATCAAGCACTCTGTTGCCTTTATTCGATGATGCTTCAATAATGCGTTGAATTAGTAACTCTGGCTTCTGCGTCGGGTGTTCGGTATTTTCCGGCATCGACCAAAACGGGACGGTTAGATCTATCCATATATTCGAGGGATGAGTTAATCGCTCTGCGGTCCCCTCTTCATTGATGTACCAATCTTTTGCCTTGCCATTTTCACGGTACGGCGCGATCACCGGCTTCTTTACTTTTACATTGTCGATATTAAAGGTATAGTCTTTCGGGTTCTTGACTGCGAACCAAATATCTTCCATGTTCTGCTTCCAGTTTCTTTTTGCCCCGCGGCCTTTTTCGCGCTTCCAGGTGATACGATTAAGAATTGTAAAGCCCACTGCCCCAAGTTCTTCCTGATAAAAACCGGAGTGGATCCAATCGCAACAGATATAGATCGAGCCTTTGTCAGTAAGTACTCGCGGCAATAACTTCATCCAACTGCTAACCCATAGGCGATATTTTTTCTCTTCCTGCTTATCGCTTTTATTTCCGAAATCTACACCTTGGTTATAAGGTGGATCAGCAATGATAAGATCGAACGAAGCGTCGGGCAGATGTTTGAGCGCTGTAAGAGCATCGCCACTGTATATGCCATTTGAAAGCTGCAATAATTTCTTATCAACCTTAGGAACAGCTTTGCGGCGCTCAGTTTCCGTCAATCGAATTGTTTTATTCAGCGGTGATGGCATTACTTAGAATAAGGCACTAACCGAAAATGAAATAGTAAGATCATTGTACGTAAACAGCTTGAGGGTCGAATTATAATCCTGATATTGCACGCTAAGCTGGGGAGTAATAATATCGAACACAGATAGCAATGGATGGTCGAAAAACACATCATCGGAAAGTACCGTGCTCACAACAATCCCATGATCAGTACGGGTAAGTTTAGAAACCTGATTACTGTTAAGCTTACGATTAACGTCCGTTCCATACTTTCTCTCTTCATAGGATACATCTACTCCTAGATCGAACTCTGAAAATAATTGCGTGCTAAGATATAAAAATCCTTTTGAAAGCTCGTACGAAAATTGATCATCCGAGGCTTTCCCACCAACAGGGCTGCGGCCAACTCGCGCATCGAGCAGATACGATCGTAATGCAGGGCTTTTCGTGATAACACCACCAATACCAACCGATGTTTCATCACTAATCAGAAAGGTCGATGTTAAGCCAAGCTGTTGCTCTGAAAAGTCTTCTGCTTCTCTCGTTGTAATGCGGCGGATAACCCCGGTCGTATCGGTTCTTGGATAAGGATAATTTCGAAATGAAATACCGCTTTGAACTCCAAGTACCCACCAGGAATCAATACCAACTGTTGCATCGATACGAATGCGATTCTCACTATACGTAAATAGTGTATCGTTCGGATAAATAGTAGACGAAAAGCCATACTGTATCCCAAGGCCAATATTATCCAATGGATAAAAAACTAATCGAGGAGTAATATCATACTGATCGTAACTGAATTCGGTATAGGGATCACGATTTCGTTGATGGGTGAACTCGACAGGTATAGTGAGCTGCGTGCCAAGCGTTGTGGGTTTTCGCCAGTCGAGATCGCCTTTCGCCATTACATCGGCAGCGCCGAATTCCCAAAGATCGGTTGTAGCATCAACGAGGGTTATGGTCGGCGAAAGCGTGCCACGTACACCCCATGTTGTTTGCTTTGTTGGTGTAGCAGTTGCTGCGTTTGTTGTTTCGATCAATGGCTCCGGTGCCGGAAATGTGCCGTTCTCGGTATTTGTGTGCTCAAGAATCTGCCTATGCTTTTTAAGGATTGTCAGAACACTATCTCTAAATGATTTTGCAAAGGGTATTGCTACAAGCAGTTTTTCATCAGCCGTAAATTCTTCGACGATGACCGTATGGACGCTTTCGGTATAACTTTCTTCAGTAAGTATTTCTGCAACCGCGGCGAGCGATTCTGACAATGAATCTTTCAATTCTTTGTCAGTTCTTACAGTCATCGCGTCAAAGCGTTCACTAAGTGAATTGAGCGACGTTGCAATGAGCAAAATACTATCTTCAAACGATAGCGACCGAGAAGGAACGGATTTCAGCGTATCGATCTTTGGTTTTGTGACAGAAGTACTCAGGCTGCCTTGCAATACAACTTTTCCGCTATCCACTTTATACACAACAGGATTTTCCGTAAGATACCATTTGCCCGTTATCGAAAGATGATATTTATCGTAGGAAAGATCTGCAGTCTTCG
>DASTAO010000061.1:0-2429 GCA_035712525.1 Kapaibacterium sp. (SeqCode) | reverse complement strand
CCTTCGCGAATTTTCGATCACTGATCCCGATGGCAACCTCATCAAGTTTGGTGAACCACTTGAACTGATCAGAAAGAAATAATATGCAAAAAACTTTTCTTGGAATGGGACTCCTCGGCTCGAACTGGGTTCGGGGTATGCGCAAACGCGGTGAAGCAGTAAATGTCTGGAATCGTACGACTTCAAGAGCTAAGGCCCTCGAAGAGACCGGTGCTGTCGCCTTTGAATCTGCTGCTGATGCCGTTAAAGGTGCAAAGCGAATTCATATCTGCGTCTCTGACGATGCAGCCGTTAACTCCATCATCGCTCAGATCGAGTCAAGTCTGGACTCGGATGCGATCATCATCGATCACACCACTACAACCGCTCATGGAGCAAAAGAACGCAGTGAGCAATTAAAAGCAAAAGGGATAACGTATATCCATGCTCCTGTCTTCATGGGCCCGACGAATGCGCTTGAAGGAACAGGTATGATGCTTGTCTGTGGTGATCAATCAGTTGTTGCCAAAATAGAGCCCGACCTAAAGTTAATGACGGGTACTCTCGATAACGTTGGAGAAAAGCTTACCGAAGCCGCAGCCTATAAACTGCTCGGTAATCATATGTTCCTAGCTATTTCTTCGGCATTGACTGATAGCTACAACTTAGGCAAAGCGATGGATCTTTCAGTAAGTGATATTACTGATTTCATTGAGCAGATGTCATCAGCACCTATGAAGGCAAGAATTGCTCGATTGATGATGCGCAATTATGATACTCCAACCTGGGAGCTATTAATGGCTCGCAAAGATGCCAGATTAATGGTTGAAGAAGCCGAACGTGCCGGTAAATCATTAATGGTTATGCCTTCTCTCGGCAAAGTAATGGATGCTCACATTGCAAACGGTGAAGGATCGAAAGACTGGACGATCTTTGCAAAAGAAGCTATTTCAGAATAAATAATTAATCTACTCTGACATAATTTTCATCGACATCCACATTCACTAAAGAATATCAAAATTAGCACCCCTGTGGTTTTCTAAAGATTGATGCGCCAAACTATATAGAAAAGAATTATTTTTTCTATGTGATTCAAAGTAAATAATTTTCAATGACTCGATTACACCATCACAAGTATTCAGCATCCAATTTTCGACCTTATTAAACGCCACATCAGTATCATACTCGTCTATTTGCCATTCCTGATATGTAAATGAATCCCAATTGGGACCGTAATATCTATCTAAAGCTTCTAAATCTGATAAAATGTCATCGCTTTCAACTTCTGTCGATGATACCCTAAATATTTTCCATCCAAAAGTAGAAAGAAAGGAATCTCTCTTGAAATCTTTCGCGGAATCATGATATGATTTCCCATCCAATTCCAAACCAATTTTTAATGTCGGATTTGCAAAATCAAGAAAATAATTAAAAACCGGGAATTGTGGGTAAAGAACTATACCTTTATCCCGAATTGAGCACCACGCCGAACGTTCAATGGGGTTAAGGTAGCTAACCCAATCTAAAAAATAAGGATCAATTCCTCTTAGAGGATTTTTTAAGGCAACGGCAGTAATTCGGGGCATATTATTCATATATGATTGCCTTATAATACCCCATTTTTCAGCAATATCAGATGGGGAATAGAAGGAAATTCTGAGCATCGTCTGTTCCGCCAGCCCTTGTAATTCTCTATCCGTAAAAGCTCTCATAAATGTTGAAGCAAGGCGGCAACAGAAAAGTTCTTTAATACCGGAGCATGCGTAAGACTTTAATCTGAACTCTATTTGTTTTTAGAACGTATTCTTCTCCATTAATGAAAAACGCTTATATAATCTCTGCCTGCCGCACACCATTCGGAAAATATGGTGGAGCCCTTAAAGATGTCCGCCCTGACGATATGGCTGGGCTTGTCATCAAAGAAGCAGTTCGTCGTGCCGGTGTCGATCCGAATGAGATCGATGATGTCATGATCGGTTGCGCCAATCAGGCTGGTGAAGATAATCGCAATATCGCCCGCATGGGAGTATTGCTTTCAGGCCTTCCGGAGCGAGTACCGGCAACAACCGTGAATCGCCTTTGCGGCTCATCGCTCGATACGATCATTCAGGCTTCACGCGCTATCATGACCGGCGAAGCAGATATTATCGTCGCCGGTGGTGTTGAGTCCATGACTCGTGCCCCCTATTCACTACCAAAAAATGTTTCCGGTGCAGCGCTCTTCGGAAATCTTACTGCATACGATACCGCCCTCGGCTGGCGCTATCCGAATCCGAAATTAGAAAAGATGTTTCCGCTCGAAGCGATGGGCGAGACGGCCGATAATGTCGCCGAGCAATGGAATATCTCCAGAGAAGATCAGGATGCCTTTGCTTATGAATCGCATCAACGTGCTATCGCCGCACAAGAGGCCGGTCGATACGATGAAGAAATTGTTGCTGTAGAGATCC
>DASTAO010000060.1:0-4250 GCA_035712525.1 Kapaibacterium sp. (SeqCode) | reverse complement strand
CCCAAGACCATCTCACCGGAGGTTGATCTTGCTCCCTTTATTGAAACCGGTAAAAAAATAACAGGTTTATTTCAGACCGGAAAAATTTCTGAGATCGGTCTTCATACCAGTCAGCAAATCAATGTTACGCTGTTTCCAAATCCAACGACAGATAAAGTCATTATTCAAAGTTCAAAGAAAGAATTATGGTCGATCGAAATATATGACGTTCTCGGAGCAAAAGTTATTTCATATTTACCCGGGACAATGGTTGAATCCGCAACACTATCTACAACTACTTTGCCAGTAGGTCTTTATACAGTAGTTATCAATCATAATCAGACAATGAAACTGATAAAACAATGATCCATTCGCGAATACCTCAGGGGATTCCTCGCTTCTCTCGTAATTACAACAAAAAATTCAACTACTTCCCAAAATACCGCTCTTCCCACAAAAATAAATTCAGCAGCGACCACAACTGTTGCCCGTTCTTCCGTTTGCCCGATTCATGCTCCGATTGAAGGTGTTTTATATACCCCGCATCGAGCATCGACTTGGCAATAGAGCTCTTCGAAAGATACTCCCCAAATAACGACTTCCACTCATTCTTCAACCACTCCGCAACCGGCGCAGCGAAGCCTTGCTTCGGGCGGTAAATATGCTCGTTCGGCAAAATGCCTTCTGCTGCTTTCTTTAAGATGTGCTTCGGTACATTATTCGGCCCAAGCTTTATACTCGTCGGCATCCGGAATGCATACTCGACGATCCGGTGATCGAGAAACGGCACACGAGCCTCAATGCTCGATATCATCGATACTTTATCGACACGCATCAGCAGCATCTGCGGCAATCGCTGCTGGAATTCAAGATACATCATCCGCCGCGGATAATCCGCATCCGGATAGCGCCCATTTATTTCGCGATGCCAATATTCCGGATACCGAAACGTCGAATGACGCTCTTTGTTGTAATTCTTGAGTAAATTCTTTTTATGTTCTTCGGTAAGCGATACTGCCCCGCCCCAAAAGAACTCTTCGTTATCCGCATAACGTCGAACATACTCTCGCATCAACGGATGTGTAACGAACTGCTTTAATCCCTGATAAACAACCTTCCGCATCGCCGGCGGCACCCAATTCTTCCAGAATTTCTTCCTGAAATTCAGGTCGCGGATCATCCACGGATATCCAAGAAATTCTTCATCGGCACCTTCACCAACCTGCACAACGATAGTCCCGCTATCGCGAGTCAGCTTCGAGACAAAGTGCAATGGAATACAAACCGGATCGCCATTCGGCTCGTCTTCGTGATAGGCAAGATCGGATATTACTTGCCGAGCATCGTTCTGGTCGATCAGGATCTCATGATGATTCGTCCCAAACTTCGCTGAAATATCCCGAGCATATTTCAGCTCGTTATATTTTTCAAGATCTTTGAAGCCAACGGTGAAGGTCTCAACCGGCCTGTCCATCAACTCGCTCATCAAAGCGACATTCAAACTCGAATCGATACCACCGGATAGGAATACACCGAACGGCACATCGCTCATCATCCGGTCCTTGATCGAACGGCGAAGCAGAAATCTAATATCCTCGATCGCCTTTTCTTCAGTAAGCGAAGTATCGAGTTCACCCGCATCGAGTAACGACCACCACCGCTTCTTACTAACTTCCCCACTCTGCGAAACCCGAATCGAACATCCTGCCTCGAGTTTATAAATACCCTCGAACATTGTCTCGGGCGCCGGAGGCATGAGCAAGGTTAAGTAATGAGGTATTGCAGATTCGTTTAGCGACTTACTAACAGCCGGATGCTGCAGCAATACTTTTATCTCACTCCCGTAAAGAAAACGCCCGCTCGGATTGGCATAATACAGCGGCTTGATACCAATACGATCGCGAATGACGAACAGATCTTTGCGTTCTTCATCCCAAATGGCGACGGCAAACATCCCGAAAAATTTCTTAAAGCACTCTTCGCCCCATTCCTGATACGCATAGAGGATCGTCTCGGTATCGGAATGTGAGCGGTACTTATATCCTTTTGCTTCTAACTCGCTGCGAACTTCAAGATGATTATAGATCTCGCCATTAAAAGTAATGGTGTATCGGCCATCGGGAGTTGACATCGGCTGATGCCCGGCCGGAGAAAGATCGACGATCGCAAGGCGACGAAATGTCAGTCCACAATTGCCTTCACGCGACATGAACCAACCGGAATCATCCGGCCCGCGATGATGCATCGCATCGGACATCCGAGTAAGAATATCCTGGCTCGTCGTCGGATTCGATCTGAATCCATACTCATATACTCCGGCAATTCCGCACATAAGTTATTGCAAACACTATACGTATGGGAATCGTCACGGTTTCCGGCTCTTATGCTTTATTTTCTGAACATCTATAGTTGCTGTCATTCCGAGTGAAGCGAGGAATCCCCTGAATTCTTCGCGAATACCTCAGGGGATTCCTCACTTCGCTTCGCTCATTCGGAATGACGATTTGATTAATGTCTAAACCAACCAATTTTTTCCCTTTCGGAACCCGCTGGGACTCTAATCCCTTTATTATTATAATGTCAGAAACTACCACTGAAGTAAAGCAAGACCGCGCCTATATCCGCGAAGAGGATTTCGCTGCGGCATACCCATCGCGTAAACCGCGCATCCTCTCCGGTATGCGCCCGACCGGAAAACTCCATCTCGGCCATTGGGCCGGTGCGCTCGAACCGTGGGTAAAGCTTCAGAACAAAGCCGAAAATTTTCATCTCGTTGCCGATTATCATGTGCTGACGACCAATCGCGATAGCACCAATATCAATGCCCTCTCGAAAGAGATGATCGCCGATTGGGTTGCCTTCGGTATCGATCCGGAAAAATCGCCGATCTTTCGCCAGTCAAAAGTGAAAGAACATACGGAGTTATTCCTGATCTTTGCGATGCTCGTAACACAGGCACGTCTCGAGCGCAATCCGGCAGTGAAAGATCAAGTCCGCGATCTCGGCATCGGCGAAGGAATTACCTATGGCCATTTAGGATATCCAGTCCTTCAGGCGGCGGATATCTTATTGTACAAAGGCGATCTCGTACCAGTCGGCGAAGACCAAGTCCCTCACGTCGAGATCACCCGCGAATTCGCTCGTGATTTTAATAACCAGTACGGACAAGTCTTTCCGGTACCGAAAGCATTCGTCTCGAAGTACCCCCGCCTTCCCGGCCTCGATGGAAGGCGCATGTCGAAATCTGTCGGCAATACCGTTCTGCTTTCCGATACTCCCGAAGAGACGTTCAAGAAGATAAAGTCGGCAGTAACCGACCCGCTAAAAGTTCGTAAAGGTGATCCGGGTCGGCCTGAAGTTTGTTTGATCTATGGATACCACGAAAAATGGAATCCTGGGGAAATAACTCAGATCGCCGAAGGCTGTAGAAGCGGTGCCCTCGGCTGCGTCGATTGTAAAAAACGAGTAGCCGAGCAGATCAGCACCGAGTTTGCTCCGATGCGCGAAAAGCGTGCGGAGTTAGTAGCCGATGACAATCAGTTACTTAAAATATTAGAAAGCGGCGAAGATCGTGCCCGCGCCGTTGCCTCCCAAACCATGGCGGAAGTACGATCGGCAATGAAATTTGGTTGATGAGATTCGGATGAAAAAGATAATTGCTGTTATAGCATTCGTAAGTAGCGTCCTTCTACCCAACGCTAAAGCACAGACCGGATGGAATATTGTTGCCCCTCCAGTGATGTGGCATTTTTATTCGGTCGATTTTGTCGATGCAAACCACGGCTTTGCCTGCGGACAATCGACGATCATCGGGACGAGTAATGGCAAAGATTGGAAGGAGCTTCCCTGTAATTTTAATAACAAGCTCTATTCGATCTCGGCGATCACACCAACCTGTGCAGTCGCAGTCGGCCGCGATGGCGGCATCTTACGAACGACCGATGCCGGTGCCAGTTGGCAAGTGCAGACCGGCGCAAGAGTTAATCCCTTGAAAGCAGTAAGCTTCGTTGATACCCTCACCGGTTGGGCTTCCGGATGGTATGGAATGATCTTGCATACGACCGATGGCGGAGCAAATTGGATAAAGCAAACTTCCGGAACGACGGTTTTTTTTAATGCCATGGTAGCCATTAATGCCACAACAGCTTACGCTGTGGGCGAACACGGCGCTATAGTCAGGACGATAGATTCCGGCAATCATTGGTCAATAATGTTAAGCGAAACAGCCGATTCGCTCTATGGAATTTGCAAAGCCGGAAAACATATCTATG
>DASTAO010000059.1:0-5224 GCA_035712525.1 Kapaibacterium sp. (SeqCode) | reverse complement strand
CGAACGATCATCTCGCTTGGAAAAATTTTTCGCAAGCACAACATCCAGGTTTGCATTGTTGGGAATTCCCATCTTCTTAGCATAGCACTACTGGCGAGAAAGGTTTTTAGCCCGGCTACATCAATAATATTTACTCAAATGATGCAGTCTGGCCTTCCGAAGAAAGACTGGTTTCATAATTGGATCTACCGTTCGCTCGATGCGGCAATCGTCATGACAAAAAAAATGAAAGCTGAATTAGAAGCAACGACCGTTATGGATCCGAAAAAGATCGTTGCCCTTGCCCCAGGCATCAAATATCAGAAATTTCATCGAAGCAAGGAAGAGCAGTATCGAGATAGAGAATATTTTCAGGTTCCACAGGATGCTTTTGTGATCGGCTGCATTGGCCGTCTCGACAAACATAAAGATCAGCTATTACTTCTTGAAGCCTTTGCCGAAAGCGGGCTTCATGCCAACTGTCTCTTAGTGCTTTGCGGCGATGAAACCCCCGATTCATTTGGATATGCTCAGAAGCTACGTGAGTATGTCGCTGCCCATGAGTTGAAAGAAGTAGTACGATTTATGTCATTTACCGATTCTGTCGAACGGTTATTCTCCTGCTTCGATATGTTTGTGATGCCCTCGCGTTCCGAAACATTCGGCTTGGTTGTCGTCGAAGCAATGGCAGCCGGCATACCGGTGATCGCAACAAATAGCGGTGGTGTCCCAGAAATCATCGAAGATGGACAAACTGGTTTATTATTTGATCCGAGAGATAAGAAAAAACTGATCGAGCTACTAAGAAAGCTTTTTGAATCGAAAGAATTAAGAGCTTCTCTTGCTACCGAAGCGCTGAACGTAGTCCGCGAACGATTTGATTACGAGCGCCAGACGAGGCGATTTTTTGGAAGTTGTGAAGCTACGATTCCCTCCAGTATACCTCTGTAGAATAATATCGTATTTTAGCATTGCATTAATAGTAACCGCAATGTAATTGAAACGTTTTGAACTGCCACGCTCCGGCGCACGACTCTATGGTTTTTTCGCCGGCATCATCGGATTCATCATCATATTAATAATCGATACTCCTCTGCACCATATCGGTGATGGCAAACCGACCCTTGCTGCTGCCGTTGCTTTTTTAATGGCAGTCTGGTGGCTGACAGAAGCAGTACCTATTACTGTAACAGCTTGTGTCCCTCCGTTACTGTTTCCGATACTCGGTGTTTTCGGAAAAGGATTTTTCAGTGATCTGTTTACTACGCTCCTACAATATGTAGACCCATACATTTGGCTTTTTGCCGGTGGACTTTGTATCGCTGCAGCCATGCAACAATGGGGACTGCATCGTCGCATTGCCCTGAACATCATGAAATATATTGGCACCGAGCCTAAACATTTACTACTTGGGATGCTGACCTCAACTGCATTCATTTCATTGTGGCTTTCGAATACTGCTTGTGCTGCATTGATGTTTCCTATCGGTATGGCAGTCATTCGTCAGATGGAATCGCAGATCGGCGGCAGGCGGCTCGGCTTTTATGGAATGGCAATTATGCTTTCGATCGCGTATGGCTCGAACATTGGCTTGGGTACTCCAATCGCTACGGCACCGAATGCAATGTTCACCGGCTTCATGGAAAAGAACGGAATGCCGGTTTCCTTTTTGGATTTTGTGATAGTCGCAATGCCCTTCAGCATTTTTCTTGTCCCGATCTGCTGGTATTTTCTGTGGCGAATTGCCAGACGTGATGATCTTCCTCCAAAAGCAAGTGATGAAGCTATTCGTACCGAGCTTAAAGAGCTTGGCCATATTACCGATCATGAGTGGATCATCGCGTTTGTCTTTGGCCTTGCTGCAACAGTTTGGATATTCAGTGATCCGATAACTGCCTGGCTTAAACCGAATATCACGGCCTTCCCACTTACCGGCGCTCATGTCGAAGGTGGTATTTCATTGATTGCAGGTATTCTATTACTCATATGGAGAAAGCGTGGCAGACAGGTTCTTGAGGTTTCGCATCTGAAAGGATTGCCTTGGGGTACACTTGTCTTACTCGGTGGTAGTTTTGCAATGGCAAGTGGCATTCAGCAAAGCGGGCTTTCAAATTATCTTGGTTCGCAGCTTGCCTTTATTCGAGATCAAAGTGATATCGTCCAATTGCTGATGGTCAGTCTTGCAACAGTAGGAATCACTGCGGTGGCATCAAATACTGCAACGATAGCCATAATGCTAAACGTATTAAGAGGAGTGTTGGCACCAACCTTATTACCGGCGGCGCTATATTCTTCAACAATGTCCTCATCCTGCGATTTTGCCCTTCCGGCCGGAACCCCACCGAATGCCATTGTTTTCGGTAGCGGTTATGTAACTATCCCCCAAATGGCAAAGACTGGGGTAATACTGGATATTATTTCCGGCATACTTTCAGCCTTATGGTGCTGGTTCATAGTAAGGCTGATCCAATAATAACTCGACCCGAAATCAATATTGTATCTTAATATAGATCAAATAGTTACAATGCATATTGTGCGGAAAATTTAGATATCCGTCTGGTAAATAATTATTCTGCATCGTAAGATAACTTCTCGTTTTATTTGGTTTCCCGTACAAAAATAAAGGACTTACGGTTGTAATCTGCCGTGGCATAATAATTTGTATAGTAAATAGCAGTTCTACCTTATCAACAGAATAGCGCCCAGACTAGCTATTCAGGTATCCCGTGGACTGCGAGGGGCTCATTAGATTGTGTTGAGCCCCCGCTGTTAAACATTAGTATGCTTATGAAAACGAAATTATTTATAACTTGCTTAATGATGGTCGCAACAGTAACGATTCATCAAAGCGCCTTATCGCAAGACATAAGTAAACCTGAACCCGGCATCATTGCCGAGCAGTGGGTTTCGCTTGGAACGTACGATACTTCAACCTTCGAATATGACCTGCAATCGATGCAATGGTTGGATTCGGAGCATATTTCTGTATTCATTAGAACTAAGCCGGTTGCTCTGATGACAAAACGCCTACTGCAAGAGGATAATAATGGGATCCATCCCGTTTCATTCTATAACGGATATGAATACTATGGTTATACCGTCCGTGAAGAAACGATCGATATCAAACATCATCAGTCTACCGTAGTGAACTCCTGGGACTATGATATTTCCGGGGGATTATTGGAGTGGATCAGAACTCCGCAACAACCCCGAACATTTGCCTCAGCTTCTGCAGAGTTTGCATTCGTCAAAGATGTTCAATCAGTCATCACCAAAGTTGTGATCGCCAAAGCTCAGTTATAATGGCTTCACCTCAATGAGTTTGTAATCCCCTTTCGAACTCGGATCGACAAACTTAAAGAGCTTCTTTACATTATTGGAATATGTCCACATCTCAACCGGCTGTTCGCCAAGTCAGAAATCTCTCCGGTGGTCAAAATCGATGTGACAATAGAAACCTATTCCGATTTAGACTATTTAGTTATATTACAATAAGTTACATATCTTAAACCGCAGTTAATTCATTTTCTTGTCGAAAAAAATTTTACTTCCCCTGCCAAATTATCTTACTAATTACTTGGATGCCGATACATAACTGATTGTTTTTCAGCTATTATATCTTTGGCACGATATTTCGATTACGAAACCTCAATTAGAAAAGATCACATGCCTTATTAACTGCAGCACCTAAAAATATATCTATTCCGTGGCGGTGATGGGCTCATTAGTAATAATGAGCCCACACAATTAATAAAGAACCAACATGAAAAACTCAAAATTGTACGTTATTTGCCTAATAGTCGTCACAGGACTAATAAATTAACATACTCTCTATGCCCAGACTACCTCGCGAATACCCATTGCCTTTGCAGTGCAATGGGTTTCGCTTGGGACGTACGATACCTCATTATTTCAGTACGATCTGCAATCTTTGCAATGGCTAGACTCGGAACATATCAATGTCATTATTAAGATCAGCCCCCTGACGCTTCCGATAAGACAGAGGCTTGATCATAGTAATACCGGCTTACATCCTATTTCCCTTTATAGTGGTTACGAATATTACGGATACAGTATTCGAGAAGAAGTGATCGACCTCAAACATAATGAATCTCAGGTCCTCAACTCCTACGATTACGATCTCCGTGAACGATTATTGGAATGGATCAGAAAGTCTCAGGAAATAAAAAAGATCGCCATTCATAGCCCTGAATCAGTTCTTGTAAAAGAACTATCAAAAGTTATAACCTATGTCACTAAACCCATTGCGCAGCATTTATAGCGGTTTTACCTCGATCAGTTTGTAATCGCCTTTCGAACTTGGATCGACAAACTTAAAAAGCTTCTTTACATTATTGGAATACGTCCACATCTCAACCGGCTGCTCGCCAAGTAAAAAGCTACGTTGAATATTAGTCGGAGCACCGAAGAGGATATATACTTTACCACGATCGGTCATAGCTCCATCGAGTTGGCGGACATTCCTGGCAAAATTAAAATACGCATAATCCGCGCGGCGATAAAACTCTGCCATCCGTTCGTTATAAGCAGTCGCCGGTGTCGGGTCCTGCTTCTTCCAGAAAGCATAAAGTTTGCGAAGCATTTCATCGCGCGAGCCGCTGGCAAGATCGTCATATTCATCTTCGGTCGTAAGATATTGCAACGGCGGAATCGCATCGCGTGGATTCTCAAGTGAAAGCGGCATATCATGCCATTCGAGTGTCAGTGCCTGTTTTATGGTTCTGCTTTCAAGTCCACTGCAAGCCTTTATCACCAATTCATAATCACCTTGAGTGAGCGTATCGCCGGGAATATGAAAGAAAGCAATGTAATGACGGACGGAGCTATCGGTAGATTCCATTTGAGAAAAACCGACAACACTATCGATCGATGACAACTGCATCTGCTTGCCACCAACGATATCTTCAGACAAGATCTTCGTAACGCTGATCTTTCGCGATATAAAACCTCTGAGTTGGAATGGATCGGATACTTGTGTCAAAGTCATGACGATGCTATCGATCTTCTCTGCTACCGGCAGCGTGATCGGAATTACTCCGGAAAGATCGCGGCTGAATTCTGTCGTATTCCCCCATCCCCGCCAGGCATTGCTTCGTTCAGTAACAGAAGCATCGAATAGGATCGGATCGCCCATACCAATGATCGAACTATCGCGGCCGGTCAGTGAGCGGTGATTTGTAAATGACCTAAGCTGGATCGTCTCATTTGTCGGACGCTCGGAAAG
>DASTAO010000058.1:0-3230 GCA_035712525.1 Kapaibacterium sp. (SeqCode) | reverse complement strand
GCTGTGGCGCCATCTGCCCCCATCAGGGGGTTTTGATGGATAATGCCCTTGTTTTTGACGATGAGATCACTTGCCCTGAGCACTCATGGGTATTCTCATTAAGAACAGGTCAATTGACCTGGCCTGGGAGCGGGCCGAGAATTCCAACCTATCCGATCAGGATAACAGAGGGAGTGATCGAAGTTGAAATAGAAGGGTAATTACTGGAGGCGGCTTTTTATTAGTTTGTAGATCTCCGGTAGTTTCGCAATTACTGATGGCATATCGATCCCTTTTGTATCAAAGGTTATTAGGTACTGACCGACAGTAAATTGAAATCGGACTAAATTAACACCGCCATATCCATCACTTTCACCGGTAAGATAATAGGCATAAGCTCCGGCTTCAGGCATGGGTTTGAATGTAGTATATGCTTCGGAGACTTTCTTCTTTATTGCTAATTGTTTCGGGATACCATCGAAATTCGATCGACAGAGCATTGTGGCTGAAGACGCTGTGAATCCATCGACATACTGCACTACTGCTTCGATCTTAGAACTGGCCTTTCGGGAACAATATGCTGCCAACGTATTGGACGTTGGCTCTTCGAGTGCAACACCAAGCAATTGCTTTATTTCGGCGTTAGTAATAAGCGTGCATGCTTGTGGCTTTTTTGGCTGTGCTAGAACGCTTACCGATAAACTACAAAAAAACAACAAAAGCAAACCGGCTTTGATACTCTGCATACTGGTTACTGATTGAAACGGTTCAAAACTACTGTACCTGAACGCGGATTTACCATGCTACGTTACTCATCCGCGCGTGAATAATCCTAAGTTACGTATCACCGAACCATTGCTATTCACTGTCGGCCAGATCGCTGACGATGCCGGTATATCTACCTACTAAAACGGCAGGACGAGGAATAAAAAACATTTACTCCCAAATTTTGTTTATGCTTTGTCTAGTTGTAATTTTTTATAGATGATCTCAATAGATGTCGTTCGTTCGTTATATCAAAAGTCGTTCTTACCACTTATTTCCCAAGCGAATCAGGTTCACCGCGAATTCCACAATTTCGAAGAAATCCAGCTTTGCACTCTCCTGTCAATTAAAACAGGCGGTTGCCCGGAAGATTGTGCCTATTGTCCACAAGCGGCACGATATGATACTGGCATAGAAGCAAAAAAAATATTGAATCTCGATACCGTACTCACTGCAGCACAAAGTGCACGTGATGCCGGCTCAACCCGTTTTTGCATGGGAGCAGCTTGGCGCGAGGTTCATGATGGACGCGATTTTGATTCTATTCTTGAGATGGTCAAAGGTGTTCGTTCGCTCGGAATGGAAGTCTGCGCGACACTTGGGATGGTATCGCCATCTCAGGCCGGTCGTTTAAAAGAAGCAGGCCTTACGGCTTATAATCACAACCTTGATACATCGGAACGGTTTTATGGCTCGATTATCCATACCCGTGATTATGAAGATCGGCTTAGCACTCTTCGAACGGTTCAAGAGGCAGGTTTATCCGTTTGTTGCGGCGGCATACTCGGAATGGGTGAGAGTCACGATGATAGAATCTCCTTTTTACACACCCTTGCAAATTTTGATCCTCAGCCTGATAGTGTTCCGATCAATGCGTTAGTCCCGGTTGAAGGAACACCCTTATCAAATGCGTTACCCCTCGATCCGTTCGATTTCATTCGAGTGATCGCTTGTGCAAGAATATTAATGCCGCGATCACGGGTCAGGTTGAGTGCAGGACGGCTATCACTTTCCGAGGAAGCTCAGACACTCGCATTTCTGGCAGGAGCAAATTCTATCTTTACTGGTGATGTATTGCTGACAACAGCTAATCCGTCAGTTGATAGCGATTCTAAATTACTTGCCAAACTTGGTGTAAATGCAGTTGTACCATTTGCAAAGGAGTTTTCCATTGTCGGCTAAAGCATTTGTGGCTTCAAATGTCGAACCGAGACTCGAACAAGAATTAGAAGCCTTGGAAAAAAAAGGCCGCCAGCGATCGTTGCAGCTATCCGATGGGATCGACTTTACTTCGAACGATTATCTTGGACTAACGAAAAATAGTGATCTTAAAAAACACCTGCTCAATGCACTAAGCCGAGAAAATATGCTGCTTGGTTCTGGCGGGTCACGATTGCTTCGGGGCAATCATGTGTATCACGAACAGGCCGAAGCCGACTTTGCTGCATTCAGTGGCAGCGAAGCCTCTCTCTTTTTTACTTCCGGATATGCGGCAAATATGGCAGTGCTCACGGCCATACCTACTCGGCATGATCTCATAGTATTCGATTCGTTAGTTCATGCAAGCATTCGTGAAGGTATTCATGCCAGCCTGGCAGCGAAGAAAAGCTTTCAGCATAATTCGCTCGAAACGTTAGAATCTAGTATTAAAACTGCAACAGGTGTTGGTGCTATCTATGTGGTTGTAGAGAGTTTATATTCGATGGATGGTGATGAATCACCATTACATGATCTTGCTGAACTTTGCACTGCTTATGGTGCATCGCTTATCGTCGATGAAGCTCACGCGGCGGGTCTGCTTGGTACTCACGGAAGTGGGTTGATTGATGAAGCAGGTATCCGCGATGAGGTGTTTATTAGTGTCTACCCCTGCGGGAAAGCCCTTGCCAGCGCAGGGGCATTCGTCTGCTCTTCGCCAATAGTAAAAGAATATCTTATTAATAGGGCAAGGACAATGATCTTCACAACAGCATTGCCTCCACTTATTCCCTTTCAGTTAAGTTTTACTCTTAAGCTAATACAAGAAAGACGGGATCTACGAGAGCAGGTTTTTAAAAATGCAGCTATTGTGCGATCTTCATTGCAAGAACATCTGAATCGCTGGCACGTCCTGCCTGGTCGCTCACCGATCATCCCGCTTATCATTGGCGATGAAGAGGAAGCGATCGCAGTTGGAAAAGCATTGCAGGGCCGTGGATTGGATGTGAGGCCGATCCGTCCGCCTACAGTTGCCGAAGGATCTTCCCGCTTTCGCCTGACAGTAAATGCACTTCATACTCATGCTGAACTGCAATTATTAACGGATTCGATCATAGGATTAGAAGGGCAATTCATATCGTGACAAGTTTTGTCATTGTCGGGACAGATACAAATGTCGGTAAAACGGTATTATCGGCAGTACTGCTTTCATCAGATCCATCGCTGCACTATTGGAAGCCGATTCAATCCGGACTGCATGAAGAAACAGATACCCAAACGATAGCTCG
>DASTAO010000057.1:0-2467 GCA_035712525.1 Kapaibacterium sp. (SeqCode) | reverse complement strand
CGATCCGGGTTTTACGAGATTCTTTACGTATCTGAATCTCTTCATCGTAATGATGCTTCAGCTCGTAATGGCGGATAATTATCTACTTACTTTCCTTGGCTGGGAAGGGGTAGGGCTTTGCAGTTATTTGCTGATCGGATTCTGGTATGAAGAAGTAAAGAATGGCGATGCCGCAAAGAAGGCTTTCATCGTAAACCGTATCGGTGACTTTGGATTTTTGGTAGCAATGGGTGTGATGCTTGCCGTCTTTGGTACGCTGAACTACGGCGAAGTTGCAACAGCCGCAAGCGGACTTGGAAGCGGAGCTGCGACGATCACGATCATTACCATGATGCTCTTCCTCGGCTGTACCGGTAAGAGCGCTCAGATTCCGTTGTTCGTTTGGTTGCCAGACGCAATGGCTGGCCCGACTCCGGTTTCGGCGCTTATCCATGCTGCAACGATGGTAACGAGCGGTATTTATCTTGTTGCTCGTTCGAACATTTTATTCGCATTAGCTCCGACCACATTATCGGTTATATCGATCGTTGCGATCTGCACAGCATTGCTTGCAGCACTGATCGGCATTTTCCAAAATGACATTAAGAAGGTACTGGCATACTCAACAGTCTCTCAGTTGGGGTATATGTTTCTCGGCCTTGGTGTTGGCGCATTCGGTGCTGGTGTCTTTCACGTTTTGACACACGCATTCTTTAAGGCCTGTCTCTTCCTTGGTTCGGGTGCCGTTATTCATGCGATGCATCACGAGCAGGATATGCAGAAGATGGGCGGCTTGAAAAAGTATTTACCGATCACGTTCTGGACGTTCTTATTGGCCACGATTGCCATTGCCGGTATTCCTCCTTTCGCCGGATTCTTCTCGAAGGACGAAATTCTTTGGAAAGCTTTCTCGCAAGGCAGTCCTGTGCTTTGGGTACTCGGTGTCCTTGGTGCGCTGTGTACAGCATTCTATATGTTCCGCCTTGTCTACTTGACCTTCTTCGGCAAAGAGCGTTTCGATGCCCATCATCATCCGCCGCATGAGGTCCGGGCATCAATGTACATTCCATTGATCGTCTTAGCTGCTCTTTCTGTGCTTGGTGGTTTTCTTGGAGTGCCGGAGATCCTTGGTGGCAACGAGGTTCTGCATCGCTGGCTTGAACCTGTTATCGGTAACGGGGAACAGATCGCTCTCGCTGCATTGCATTCTCAGGGTGAGGGATTAGAGATTCCATTAATGATCGTATCAGTCTGTGTGGCTGCGATCGGTATCTTGCTTGCAACCCGCTACTATAAAAAGAAGACGACGCTTGTTGAGAAAGAGCAGAAGCTCGGCAGCTTCTATAAGCTTGCTTATAATAAGTTTTATGTCGATGAGATCTATGATGCAACCATCGTAAAGCCCATCTTTGCAACCTCAGATAGTTTCTTATATAAGATCGTCGATGTTCGCATTATCGATGGCTCTATTAACGGGGCTGCTGCAGTGACGGGCTGGTTTAGCTCGATCATCCGACGCTTGCAGACGGGTATTGTGCAGAACTATGCCGTGATGATCGTTGTGGGTATTCTTGTCTTAGTAAGCTATCTATTTATCTTCTAATGGGAATACTCTCCATACTCATTCTCATTCCGCTGGCGTTTGCCGCGATGCTGCATTTTGTGAAGGATGCAAAAGCAGCGAAGATGATCACGCTCATCGGTACGCTCGTTACCTTCGTTGCCTCACTTGCGGCATACTTCCAGTTCGATACAAAAGCGACGGCCTATCAGCTTACTGAGAAGTATGATTGGATCACAAGCAAGACTGTCTCGATAAGCTATTCGGTTGGTGTCGATGGTATGTCGATGCTGCTCGTATTACTGACGACCTTCCTGACTCTTATCGCACTCATCGGTACCTGGAATTCGCAAAGCAAACGAGTCCCGGCATTAATGGCATTAGTGCTATTGCTTGAGGCTGGAATGATCGGGGTGTTCTGTTCGCTCGATCTGTTTCTCTTCTATGTGTTCTGGGAGTTGATCTTAATACCGATGTATTTCATCATTGGTATTTGGGGTGGGGAGCGACGCATTTATGCTGCAGTAAAGTTCTTTATTTATACGCTTGCCGGATCGCTTGTGATGCTCGTCGCTATCATCTGGCTTGGCCTTGAAGCGTCGAAAGCTACCGGAATATTTACGACCGATCTACCGAAGTTAATGGCTATCAGCCATTCGCTACCACTTGATGTTCAGAATTATCTCTTCTGGGCATTTGCGCTTTCCTTTGCCATTAAGGTACCGCTATTCCCGCTACATACCTGGCTGCCTGACGCACACGTTGAAGCACCAACGATCGGCTCGGTTATCCTTGCAGGTGTATTGCTGAAGATGGGTACGTACGGGCTCATCAGATTTAATCTCGGATTATTTCCACAGGCAAGTATTAATAACGCCTCGATACTATCGGTGCTTGCGGTGATCGGTATCATTTATGGAGCACTCG
>DASTAO010000056.1:0-2843 GCA_035712525.1 Kapaibacterium sp. (SeqCode) | reverse complement strand
GATGCGGCCATACGTTGGCTTAAAACCCACAGTCCCGGTAAAAGCAGCTGGTTGGCGAATGGAACCACCGGTATCAGTCCCTAATGCAATATTGCAGGCACCAATAGCCGCGGCAACAGCGCTGCCACCAGATGAGCCTCCGGGCACTCGAGTAATATCCCAAGGATTACGAACCGAACCGAAAGCGGAGTTCTCATTCGATGAGCCCATTGCGAACTCATCCATATTCGTCTTGCCAATGACGAGCGCTCCCGATCGGATCAACCGCTCGACGCAGGTTGCCGAATAGAGCGAGACGAACGGCTCAAGGATCTTTGAAGCACAAGTAAGATGCTCGCCTTGCAAGGCAAGCACATCCTTAACGGCGATACGCATGCCTTCAAGTTGGCCACCGAATCGCTCATGCGGAGGATTCTCAAATACCGAAAGAAAGCAGTTGTAGGTGTTATTAAGCTCTGTTAAATTCATTCGTACCTGTTGAGTAGACTACTCAATTATTGATCTGCTGCGCCAAATAATGCGCGATACCAACTTCTTTGATAATACCAAGCTGCCCCTCGAGCCAATCGACATGATGTTCTTCTTCGAGCAGTATGCTCTCGAATAATTCTTTCGAAGCATAATCACCCATCTCGATAGCAGAAGAAATAGCACTCGTTAATTTTTCCACCGCTTCGATCTCAAGTTCAAGATCGTTCTCAAATTGATCCGGAACAGTCTTACCGACTTTGATCTTGAGCGATTCAGTCATGGTCGGCGTCCCCTCCAGAAATAGGATTCGCTCCATCAACTTCTCGGCATGTACCATTTCCTCAATGCTTTCCTTGCGCATGGTTGCATACAGGCGTTTATAGCCCCAGCTATTGCACATCTCGGCATGGAGAAAGTATTGATTAATCGCCGTCAGTTCACCTTTAAGCAGATCGTTCAATATGTCTATGATTTTTGGATCGGCAGCTTTCATAGGTGTAAAAATAATAAATATACCCGAAATTAAACAAAAAAGCCGCGGCTTGGTTTACATCGCCGCAGCTTTTTAATTGGAATGAAATCTAGTTATTATCGTCCGTTTCGAGATGATCACTAAAGTGCCATTACTATCAACTCCTCAAAAGTATCAAATCTAAGCTATGCCATATTACTCAGCTTTCGGGCTAGCGACAAAGACGGTAACCGTTCTGCAATAAAAACGACCTTCTGGAACATCATTGTCATAGAGCAACTCCGTATTTCCAATACCCTCGACCGTTGCATCGGGGCGGCCTACAGCGATAGACGTTGATACCGCACGCCCATATGACAAATTCTTATTGTACTCGATCGATCCGATACGATCGGCATAACCACGGATCGTCACAAGATCGGTCGGCAATACATTCTCTTTAATGTAATCTGCAATACGCTGATTCGCAGGTGTTAAATTCGACTTAGCAAAATCGAATAAGATAAGGTTATACGTCGAGAAAACCGTATCAGCTATATGCAATTCTTTTTTCTTTGCAAGGGTAAGCCGTTCAACCGGCAGTGAATCGAGTGGAGTCTCGACATGCTGGCCGACCTGATCGTCTGCCTTGAGTTGATATTTGAAAGTCCGAATGGCAGCCAATACTCGCTGCTTTTCTTTATCGAGGCGATAATCGATCTTCGGATCAGGCATTGTCGTACCGGTAAAGGCTTTGAGCTCATGGCTCTGATCTTGTGCTGATACTTTCCAGTTTGCAACACCGGCTTCTGCCTTAATAAATGGTTTGAACCGAACGATCGGCGGGCGAGGTACACGCATCGTATCGATCGTCAATACCGGTTTTAAGATTTCCCAATCTTCACATTGAATTTCAACGCGCTGATTTTCCATGATACCGTCCTCAGTCGTTTCGGTCGAAGCCTTTTCCGGCAAATTTCGGACTTGAATATTCATCCGATTCTCGGCAATGTGCCAAACCGTTTTGAAATATTCTCGAACGGTCTCAGCTCGCTGGCGAGAAAGCTGGGTATTGTTCGCTTCAACCCGAAGATCGGAATTACAGCCAACAAGGGTGATCTTCGATTTCGGATGATCGGTCAATCGTTTGCCGATAATATTTAATAGCTGATAGTATAGCTGAAGCGTTTCGTAGTTGAATAGTTTATCGACGAAAAATTTCTTTGTTTCATCCTGAGTCAGCACAGTATATTCCGGCCTGAGATCCTTAGAGCCTTCAGTGAAAAAAACATAGTTCAAGAGCGGGCGAAGCTGCTTGCTAATAAATTCTTCAATCACAAATTTGATCGGCTTTTCATTGCCGTCTTTATCGATACCCGTCACCTGCAAATTAGCAGCAAGGATGGGCTTTTTCTCCTCAGGCGGCGGCGGCGGTGGCGGTGGCGGTGCCGGTGGTGGTTGCGGCGGTGGCGGTATCTTGCGTTCAGGTAACGGCGAATACCCAACACCAACACCAAAGCGCAGTGTCGTCGAAGCCCAATCATAGTTCTTTATGATTGGTGTGATATTATAAGTATACGATGCTTCCGGAAAGGCATTCCAGGTGCCGAGAGAATTTAAAGGCATCTGAAAAATAAGCCGGCCCGTTGCTTTAAGAGCAAACGACTCGGCTTCCGGAATTGGCCCGCTCTGCTCGTTACGGGTTCTCTTTCCATTTTCAAAGGATCCAACTTCCGGACTTATAAGATCTTCATGTTGCTGAAAATTCTTCGTCATCACGTAGCCGGCACTGACCCCTGCCTGAAGCTTGAAGCGGTTGAAGAGCCGCAATGAAATGGCAGGCTCAAAATCTAACGAGCCTAAGGTTGTCTTCAGAACGTGCTCGAAGGTTGCAGCGGTCGGAGTTGTATCTATTATAACC
>DASTAO010000055.1:0-4571 GCA_035712525.1 Kapaibacterium sp. (SeqCode) | reverse complement strand
TTGTAAATTTCTTTATGACTATCAAAGGCTCAGCATCAGTCCTCAAGACGAACTTACCGATCAGATGGTTTTACACCGGAATGGTGCTTTACTTTACAACCTGTTTGCAATGTGCCTTTCAGGTTACACTTACGCTTCAGCAGATCATCCACTTTACAGATTGGGTAGTTGCTCACGCCCACTTAGTCATGCTCGGAGTCTTCGGCTTCTGGCTGCTTGGTATCGTGACTCACTTATGGCCGCGAGTAACAGGTAAAGAATGGTATAGCCTCCGCCTAAATAGCTGGCATTATTGGCTAACCACCGTTGGCCTCGTCATCATGTTCGGTGATCTGACCATTGCCGGTCTAGTGCAAGGCTTTAGCTGGCGCTCACTTCAAATTTGGGAGCAATCGCTCATTGCTTCGATGCCATTTTGGATCGTTCGCACTTTTGCGGGGACGATGATCGTCCTTGGCCAGATCCTTTGGGTTTATAATATGTATCGAACCGTAAAGAACCCGATCAAACTTGGCCAAGCTAAGCAAATGATCGATAGCGAACTTGAATTGGCCCCCGCTTCGATGACTCGTCCGGCAATCGTATCATAATCCGAGGAAATAATCTGATGATGACCCGCGAAGAAAAATTAAAGCGCATCGAAAATCTTCAGCTTGAAGCAGCGGCGATCGTTGCCGAGCTAAAAGATGAAACGTCAGAGCGGAATGATGAAGGATGGCCGCCAAAGACATTCTACTGGTGGTATCACATCATGACCGGCAGCATCCTCGGTGGCTTCGGAGCCATTGCCAGCTTGATGTTCAATGTACTCGGCTCTGTCATTTTCGATAAACAGCCATTCGAGCTCATCAGAGTCTTTATGACTTTCCCGATGGGCGGAGCAGCGTTGGCAAGCGATTCCGAAACAGCGCTCATTATCGGTGTGATCTTATATGTCGTTACCGGAGCCTTTTATGGTATCGTCTTTGAAGTATTGATGTATCGATATTTTACTAAATCTGCAAGAATGACGAGAATTCTTACAGCAGTTGCAATCGGCATCGGTATCTGGATCGTCAATTTCTATGGCATTCTCTCCTGGTTGCAACCGATGCTTTTTGGGGGAAATTGGATTCTTGAATTGATCCCATTCTGGGTTGCAGCACTTACGCATATTGTCTTTGCACTAACAATGGTCGTCATTGGTGAGTGGGGACATTTCGAAGCAACCGATTATAAGCGCCAGGCGATGGTGCATAACGAAACCCGATAAATTTTACTACTATGGCTAAATCACCCATTGAACGGTTTTCTACAGTATTCCTGGTTGCAGGATTAGCATTCTTCATTTTCAGCTTTGTATCGTCAGGGTTAGTACCCTGGCTGATGATGAAGAAACTGCCAACCAAATCGCTTGACGATCTTGCAAAGGAAATGCCGAAGTCGTTTGCTAAGCTTGCTCAGGATTATCCAGTGGAGTTTAAAAAATATTACGGCGAACCGAATGCCGAAAATTATAAGAAAGCTTTAGCATTAGGATATAGCACCTACATAGCAGAAGCTTGTTGGCATTGCCATAGTCAACAAGTTCGCCCCATCTCGAACGAACCCGCACGGTGGGGCAAGGTTTCCACGGCCGACGAGTATCAAAACGTCTTACAGATGCCTCAGATGATGGGTACTCGTCGCGTCGGGCCTGATCTATTCCGCGAGGCCGGCCGCCGCTCGAACGATTGGCACATGGCACATTTCTATAAGCCGACGAATGTAGTGCCAACTTCGGTGATGCCGGATTTCACGTGGTTCTTTGACGACCATAAACGACCGAACGAGCGCGGACTTGCGATCGTAACCTATGTGAACTGGCTCGGCAGTTGGCTCAAGGATTCAACTGATGAAATGATGGCAAGCATCCCAAAAGCAAACCGCGCAAAGTAATAAACGAGGATCTCAAAAATGGATACTGTCCTACACCCTAAAAACAAATCCTTTGTATTGCCCACACAACTGCAGTACAAACCAAAGCGCAAGAATAAGATACTACTCGCCTTTCAGTGGTGCGTGATTCTCGTTGCCGCAGCAGGCTTCATCTATAAATTTATAGAATTTACAACATCTATCTTTACCAAGGGTAATGAGCTCGTACAGTTTGCCATCACTCCGATCTTTATTTATGGCAGTGTTGCCGCTGGGTTCTTTATGCTCTTTATGTGGACGGTCGTTCGAGGTGATTATAAGGATATCGAAGTTCCCAAGTATCGCCTGTTCGAACGAGAAGTAGAACTTGGAGACGAAGAATACTTGGTCGCCGCTCAGGATGTAACGAATGAAGTGATCTCGATGCCGATCTCAAAAAATTAACTGAAGAATACGTATGGACCAAATTACTTATATGCCGGAAGAAGATTCAACTTCAGTCGATAGATTCACCTATTCCGGGAATCGCTTTCCGTGGTGGATGCTCGTGATCTGGGTCTGCTTTATTCTCAGTTCGACGGCGTATTTGATAACTTTCATGCTGCCGAATTTAAGCCGGTGGGTTGATAAGCCACCATTCGATAAGTTTGTACCCTAACCTCTTTCTTGGGTGGAGAAAGACCTAGGTACATCGGGGGCGATTCCCCAACGGGATCGCCCCTACTAATTTTGATCAACGCATCTATCCACCCATAACCACCCATGAGTACTACTATAGCATCGGTTTGCGAACATTGCGGGCTCCCGCTGCGGCAATTGCACCTATCGGATATCGGCCCACACTATTGCTGTTATGGCTGCGAAGTAGCATCGCATCTCTTGGGCAAAGGAGATGATGCCGGGGCCCGGATGGCATTTTATAAACTTAGTGTTGGGGTGGTTCTTGGCATCAATGTCATGATGTTCTCGATGCCATTATATGTTGAATCCCTCGGTTCGTTTTTCCGTCAAGGCTTCGGGTCGAGTTCTTATTTCGATCTCCTGAAATGGTTGTTGATGGTACTCTCCTTACCGGTCTTTTTCCTTTTGGGGATGCCCTTCATTGAATCTTCCGTCCGAAATATAAAAGATAGTCTCCGTTCTAATGCCGATGTACTAATTGCCATTGGCGTGACTGCAGCAATGCTTGTTTCTATCTTCGATACCATTATAGGCAGTGGTCCGGTATATTATGAGACAGCTGTAGCTATTTTAGTAATCGTTACTGCAGGCAGGTACCTGGAAGCAAAAGCACGAGCAAAAGCATCACGAACAGTAGAAGAACTCGGCAGCCAGATTCCACAGCAGGCATCATTGCTTGATGAGGATGGTACCATAACTGAAGTGTTAGTAGCGGCTCTATCAACAGGTAATATTATTCTCTCAAAGCCAGGAGAAATGATACCAGTTGATTGCATCATTACAAAAGGCTCTGCCCGTATCGGCGAAGCAATGCTTACCGGCGAAGCACTGCCAATTGATCGGCATGTCGGAGAAACAATACTGGCCGGAGCTGTCAACTACGATGGACTTCTGGAGTTAGAAATATTGCAGCCGGTGCACAGTAGTTTTATCGAACGGTTGAAAGAATTACTGATCGAATCTAAACTTAAACGAGCTGCGATCCAGGAAACAACAGACCGAGTGGCTGCCATCGCTGTGCCAATCATTATTGCAATAGCGGTCGGAAGCCTTGGATATTGGTGGGCAGTTGAGAATCTTCGCGCTGGCTTGTTTGCTTTTCTGAGCGTGGTCCTTGTCGCCTGTCCTTGCGCGATCGGTATTGCAACTCCTGCTGCGTTGTGGGTTGCGGTCACTGAAGCTTCGAAGCGAGGCATTCTCTTCAGGTCGTTAGGGATCGTCGAGCGACTCACGTCAATACAAAAAATATTCTTCGATAAAACCGGCACAGTGACGCTCGGAAAGCCAAGCATCAAAGAGATCGTTGCTGTCAGCACGACTGATCTTAACTCAAGGAATTTGCAATATATAGGAGCTATCGCTTCACTATCTTCTCATCCACTTTCGCAAGCGATCGCAAAGGAATTCAACCAAGCCGGTAGCTTTTCTGCACCAATCACCAATGTTTCTGAGATCGCGGCAAAAGGCATTTCAGCTATGGTCGAAGGTCACATTATTCGTATTGGTTCGGAATCATTTGTAACCTCATTCGACAGTGGCCATCGTAACGGTACAACAGTATGGTGCAGCATTGACGATGCCATATTCGAAATCAGCTTTGAGGATGCTCTAAAAGCAGAGGCGAATGAGGTCTTCCAATCTCTTCACGCCGATAAGTATGAAACGATGATCCTTTCCGGCGATGAGCAATCAGTCGCTTATAGACTCGGCAAAGAACTTAATACGGATGCTTTCGGGAAGCTAACTCCGGAGGATAAGGCTCGAATTGTAGCAGATGAAGCAAATGCCATTTTTATTGGCGATGGATTTAACGATGCCGGAGCTATCGGTGCGGCTGAAGTTGGTATTGCAATGGGCAGTAGTTCAGATCTGATAAGATCCGAAGCCGATGTTATCTTATTCGATAACAATCTAAACCGCGTACCGCAAATGCTTGCTTTGGCTAAACAGACAATGCGCATCGTAAAACAAAATCTATTCTGGGCTTTTGCGTA
>DASTAO010000054.1:0-3328 GCA_035712525.1 Kapaibacterium sp. (SeqCode) | reverse complement strand
AAAATCGTACCCTGTAATTTCTATCTTCCCTAAGTTTTCTAAATCCTCAATCCTCTCAGGCCCCATATATTCTATGGCCATATGCGTCCGACCAATATAAAAAATAATACTTTCAGGTTTAAGTAAAAAACCAGCCACAGTATCTATTAATGTAGGATTTTTTTTGATATATTCATGCAGAGGCATCCAATAGATTTCTCGTAGATTCAATGCGATAGTTTTAACAAGCTCTAAAATATTGTTCGGTAAATTTTCACTCATTCCTTTATAAAAATATTTAAGACAGCAACAAAAAAGAGAATTGGGATGCCCGTGATTTCTGATGAAAACACAATATATCAATAACGTTCCATTCCTTGCCGGTGAATATACCTTCTTAAATCCAATCATGGAGAGTTCGAGCGTGTTGGATTCTTTCAGATGGTAGGTTTTCGTTCTCTCTTAACTGAGGACATTTGAAATAGCTCCTAACGGAGCTCTTGGTTTTTTCTTCTGCTTTCCCCGCGCTTACGCACGAGGCTACCTACATTTCGCCCCGATGGGGCTGGGGCAAAGTATTTATAGCCCAGGGTGCAGCGGAGCGAAACCCTGGGTATCGGATCACAGATACACCCCAAGTCCTGAAAGGGCGATGTTAACATTCGTCGCTCTTCATTGGTGTTTATGGTATAAGCATCTTGATTCGGCCTACGAATTGAGCGGAGCGATAGAGCAATATTTGATACACACCTTTTGGATGTTGCGAGATGTCTGTATCAAGAATTCGGTCGTTCACTGCACCTTTTGCTACGAGCTGGCCTGTGAGCGAATATAATTCGTAGCGGTCGGGATTTTCAATTGTCAGATCGGTTGAACCGAATAGTACTGAGCCCTGTGGTGAAATGATTAATTGTTGTGGGATGTGGTCCTCACGAACATCGGATGAAGCGACAACAAAGAAGGTATCTACCCAGGCAATATTTCCATTCGTTGCACCATCCTTTATATACATTGCACAATTGCATTGTAACGTATCCGGCACATGCCATAAAAAACTAGTGGCAGCACTATCGCCGGGGCCGATGGTAAAATTTCCTTTCTGAGTATAGATCACCATATATGGTATTCCGAATGGTTTTGTAGCATTCCATTCGATTAGATAGTCTTTTCCGGAAAAAATTGTCTCGTAGGGTGCGGGATGGATCATGTTTCTCCAACTGAGCAGCGGCGATTTACTCTGGGTGTGACCGATCACCGGCAGAGAAATAATAAACAGGAGTGCAAGGATATGCTTCATGGTGAATATACAGCCATGATGAAGAAAATGTTCGCTGCGTCTCGATGCTCCCTCTCCCCTAGCCCCTCTCCCAAAGCTTTGGGAGAGGGGGATTATATGATTTTTTTTCTGCTTTCCCCACGCTTACGCACGGGACTACCTACATTTCGCTCCTATGGAGCTGGGGCAAGGTATTCCGAAAAACGTCGAAAAACAACAATAGTGAGCATAAGTAGTTATTACGTAGCAGCATCGGGCAACCGGTCAGCTATCTTTGTACTGAAGGCGGCAATAACTAAAAAAAACCAACTTCATAACTCAACCAATAACAAAAAACCAAAACGAACATGAAAACGACCATTTCTTTCTTCACTGTTATTTCAGTACTCATCATCTCGAATGTCACCTATGCTCACCAGCAGAAGTCTGCCCATTCTACGGTAACAACCAACCAGGCCGCCCAAATAGCCACGGCAACTGTTTCGAAAGTGAAGGACTTTTTTACTCCGCACGTCGATGCCGAGACGCTCTTTCCGATGGCGTTGCAACCGCTCGAATCCTTAGATCAATCAGCCAAATAAATTTAACTGACTCCCCTCTCCGTCCCAGGAGAGGGGCAAGGGGGCTGGGGAATCCGCAACATTTCAGGAGGGGTGGGGTTTGTAAGAATAGATGCGCATTATTTATTTTGTTGTAGCTGTCGTCGGATTTGCCGCCATGAAATTGATCTCATGTACGCCGATGCAGACGACCGAAACGAGGATAGAGCATCCGAGGCCTTCTTACACGAAACCCAAGCAACCCTCCTATGGCACTGCGAAAGGCGAGGTGACGGTTATATCGATCCAGTATTTCCGAGTCGATACCATTCCATTAATTGATACACCGGTAAACCATAAGACTGGCAAGCATAAGAGAGAAGTTGAAGAGATCATTCATTCCTATGAGGATCCGAAGCTCGTCGATAGCCTGCATAAATATTTACGGTATCCCGAAATTCTTCTGCGCAGCAATCTCGAAGGTACGGTTATGCTCGAACTTAGGATCGATAAGACGGGGAAAATCATAAAAGCAGAAACCTTATCCGCCGATAATCCTACATTTGCCAAGAGCGCTACAAGCGACCTTTACCGCTATGCGAGGTTTGTTCCACTGATAATCGATAATCGGCCGGAAAAAGCGAGGTGCGTTATTGTCCTTCGATACACTCTTTTGGTTCGGTGAGTTGCAAGCGGGGACGCTTGCGCCACGGGAATGTCTGAACCGTGATTAATGGGATTGCAGGATTTGCCGGGATTATCTTTCAGATAAAATCATGGCAAATCCTGTAATCAGGTTAATCACGGTTCAGACGGAATTTTTTTATTTATTAATATCCTTTGCGGGCAGGATGCCCGCGTTACACTATGAAAACACAATACATCAATAACGTCCCGTTTTTGGCGGGAGAGCTTACGCTTGTTAAATCCGATCATGCTGAGGCTACGATGCGCCATTCGGCGCTGGTTTCGAATTCGTTTCGTAAGGCGGGGTTGAACGTGCTTACCATTAATTGCGGCATGAGCGATCGGCGGTTTCGGTCGCATTATTATGATACCTATGGTGAAGATACCTATACTCGGCCGATGGTGATGCTGAAGTCGTCGGAATTGGGCGATGTTGTCGGCGAGCGTGAATCGATCGATCAGATCTGCCGCGAAGGAAAGATCGGGGTTGTGATTCTTGCCGGGTGGGAATTTGCTTCGAGTACGCGGCGGCGGCGCGACCGGTTATATTTTTATCTCGTCGAACTGATGAAGCGCGGCATCATCGTCATCGTCTATACGCAGACGGCCGGGAATCCGATCGCGGGTAAGATGCCGGTGCTCGGGAAGCTTTCGGCGCGGGCATTCGAAATTGTCGAGATCGATACGACAAAGATCCTCGAAGGGGCTGTGAAGAAACCGCCGGTGATCGTGTGGGAATCGCACGATGAGATGGTAAAAGCCGAGCAGGGGGTACAGCAATTACTCAAGAATATCAATAAGTTACAACCCCATGGTCAGGGGATCAGCGGGTTTGGAGTTGGGGTGG
>DASTAO010000053.1:0-2832 GCA_035712525.1 Kapaibacterium sp. (SeqCode) | reverse complement strand
TCACTTATATGTCCTGTCCCGCAAGCACTTACTTCGTTAAGTTTCGAATAGCCGCCCCAGATTGAAGTATAAATACCCGCTAATGTTGAGTTTGAAATTATATTATTGCATAAAAAAGAAAGCGTTGTCATTGATGGACTTCCACCACCTACATTCCTAATACCATACTCATAGCCTTCTTGATCGATCGTATTATGCTGCACCGAAGCATTCGATTGATCTACAAAAATCGCTGCATCAACGGTATTTGTCGTCGTGGTCGTGAAGGTATTATCTTCGAGCAATAATCGCGGATGGTAATCGGGATCGGTCGAAGTTCCGATCATCAAGGAGCTGTCAAAGCCGGCAACATAAATACCATACAGACTTCCAGAAATGGGAGTAGTAAAAGATGTCGAAGAGAGATATACCTGAAAATTGCAATCTGACACGTGAATGTGATCATAAGTCAAATCTAAGGAACGATCTCGATACAGTTGTATTCCCGCGCCAAATATATTCGTATACGTACAACTGGTAATAGATACCGGATTAACTGGATTGTAAAGAGCCGTCTGAAATCGGCTAAAAGTATTGCTCGAAAGATCGGCCTCGGCAAAACCTGTTAACACATCCGAATTATAAAACACCAGTCTTCCTTCGCCGGTCGAACCCACGTTCGTAAACGTAGAATTTGAGATTGTCGAAACAGAAGTATTATTCGAGTTACCCACAACCGTAATAATACTGGCATATCCCAAAGCATCACTGCCGGTTACATTTACCTCATGACTATTAACCACAGTATGAGTAATATTGGCCGGTCCAAAAATAAGCATTTTTCCTGAACCCGGGGCATTGAGAAAATCACCCGCGCTTGGGAAGAAGGTCGCGCCTTGTGGGGTTGTGGCCGTAACCCATGTCGGATAAATTTCAGGTTCGAACAGGCTTTCGATATCTCCGAAATCCGATTCGAACGTGCCAATACCATTAATTTCAAACCATGCACCGCCATGGAGGTTGAGTGTAGCGCGTTGGCCGCTGACTCCTTCAAGTTTAATCGCCCCGCTTCCGGGACTTCCAAGCACTCCTTGAAATACAGTTTGCCCTGGAGGTGCGGCAAAGTTATTCCTACTGTCATATGCAAATCCGACTGGATATAGAGTTCCAGCGCCGATAGTTAACCCATAATAGTCAAAAGAAGAACCTTTATGAATTGTAATCCCCTGGCCGGTATTTAGCACAGGGAATAGACAAATTGTCTGGGTACCCATAATAAATTTTGCATCGCCAATAGCTGTTCCAACAGGATTATCGCCGACTAATAATATAACGTCATCGCCGTCGAAGGAAAGAATCCCTTGATCGGTTGTGGCCAGATATTGCCAAAGACTACCTTCTGAAGAACCTGATAATGTTGACTTCAAAATCCAATTTGGATCGGTCCAAAGCGTCATTGTAACTCCTGGAAGTACCGTCGGCGAAGTAGCGCCACCATGTGATGAGCCATCAGCAACTTTACAAGTATAGGTTACAAGTGTGTTCTCCTCGATGTCTTCGTCAAATGTTCGGTTAAGATCACGCGAATAATAATGGTCACCGCCCGATGTTCTCCAATGAACATGGATTCCCATTTGATTTACTGCCCCAATATAACTTGCCGGATCGCTCAATAGGACGCTACCACTTTGATTCAAGATTACCCGTGTATCCGGAGTTCCGGAACTTGGGAAACCGTCGTCAGATCCACGACAAATAACAATGGGATTTTTTGCACCCCATAAACTGGTCGTATATTTTGGGTGGTAGAGGCAATGAAACTGGTTGTATGTACTCAAGGCATCTGCATCGTATGGATTTGCAAAAGCTGTTATTGGTTCATCGTTCACTCCTGAAATATTATCAGTTACTGAAGATACGGGGAAAGGATGTTTTTTGAAAGTACCTGTATTAAAACCGCCGTCAATATATTTACCAGTTGTAGGCGAAGGGCTCCCCCAAGTAATCCCCTTATATAGAACGAGATCGTGGGCGATGCCACCAGTTTGATCATAAAGAACATATACTCCAACCGTTGGCGAAGCACCCGGAACACTACTGACAACCACTCTTGCATGTGTTGCGGTTGTGGGATTATCTGTTGTCGACGTATTTATCGGGTCGGCAAACGATTTCTGTAATTGCTCAAAATTGGATTCCGTTGTACCGGTAAATTCTTTAACCACTACAAAATTTCCAGCATCGATATAAGAAACAAAAAAATGTGGAGAGGTACCGGAAGTATTATTTCTTACGTCGCAAGCGACTGTGGGGCACCAGGCACTGGTTGTTCCATGGGTTCCTCCGGAGACCTTGAATGGCCCAATAGCTATAGTTGGGGAAGTTGTCGAAGTCGATTGCAAATCGACAGCCATAGCCCAGATAGCTTTTGTAGCAGTTCCGCCTGGATTAACCGTAGATGCCCAAACGATATATAAAAATCTACCATCAGACGCATTATCATATTCATCTTGCCAGAAGGATTCAGCTACGACATCATGAAAAACACTCCCACTAGTAGCCGTGGAAGCTGACCCATAAGACCCAATTGGCCACTTCACGATCTGCCGCTTCTCTGGAGGATTTGGAAAACCATCCAAACTTATATCAATATTTTGTTTGTGATTTGGGATATTGGCAGCAAAAGCGTCATTTAAGCCTTCAATATGAAACCCTTGCCTTCCTGTTTCAAGGGAAACATATCGAACGCTGCCTTTTAAATTTGCAGTTGCTTTAAGATGTGATGGGTAGGTCCCATTAAATGTTCCCTCGGCAACAACACCGGGAGGGATTATTGAAGTAGAATGAATATCA
>DASTAO010000052.1:0-3630 GCA_035712525.1 Kapaibacterium sp. (SeqCode) | reverse complement strand
CAGAACCATCCGTACGCTGCATCGTAATCCCAACGCCCATAATGAAACGGCGCCCAACCCCATGGGTAATTCGATACCCAAGTCCATCCGTAATCACTCCAGACCCAATATCCATTAGAACCATACGGAAAAAAGTCAGCCCCAAGCGCCGGAGTCCAGACATATCCATAAGTCGGATTCAAATGCCAAGAACCATATGGGCTAAGCTCATCATAAAAAATCTGAAAGCTAACAGCCGTCTGCGCAGGGCTTTCAGTAGGAATGCCGGTAAGCATTATAGAAATCACAAAAATTGCTGAAAGATGTTTAATGAAATGTCGCATATACTCTGTATTTACCATGTCTACACACTATTTTGCAATTAGCGTGCCAGTAAGATGCGGTTTGCCAATCATTACAAGCTAAACAAGTGATCGAGAGTACCCTTTATATCCACCGCGATAGCACATTTGTATCCACCGCGATAACGCATTCCGTATTCACCGCGACAGCGCATTAAATAAGACGCCCCGCCTTTTCAAGGCGGGGTTGGGGCGGTTGATTTTTCGGGTGGGTAATCGGAAAATATTATTCTCTATACCCAGCTCCGATAGGAGCGACATGTTGGTAGCCCCAGGCGTAAGCCCGGGGTTCGCTCATAGACGAATTCCGAGCTCCGTAGGAGCGAAATGTTACTATTGATTCGCAAGAATAACATTTCGCTCCTACGGAGCTTTTTTATAGATCATTCTTTTTCCCCGCGCTTACGCACGGGGCTACCAACATATCGCCCCGCTGGGGCTAAGGAATTGAGAGCGCGAATCTCAAAGCAGCAAACCCAAAATAATCCACAAAATCAATAATCATAAGAGGAATCTGCCAAAGATATTGTTAGCCTAATTCAGAACTAAATACACGACGCTTCTGAGTACTAGTTTTATTAATTCCCCCCTTAACGTCAGGCTTGTTAATGCCTTCAGCGAACCGTTCAAAAATGCAATAGCGACGGCGCGAACCTGCTATTCTTCAAAAGGCATTATCACCACCGATGGCGTCTCGATCGAAAAACATACGCCACTTGCCGAAAGCATTTACGAAGCCGGACATCACACAACCCTCCAACACGCTCACTTCCAATTTGCAATAGAAGGCGTTTCGCGACACTGCATCTGGAGTTTCCTGCATTCGCATCCGTTCTATAACTCCGAGCAGGTAAGTCAGCGATACGTTGAAGTAAAAAGCGGCAGCTACCTCACTCCCGATTTTCAAAATCCTGAAGCGCAGTTACTCTATGAGTCTGAAATGGAACGGCTCACTCGCGAATATCATGAACTGATTGAGTTACTAAACCCAGCCGTTTCCGACGCCTATTTCAATCGCTTCCCGCATCGCAAGAATAAAAGCGCCGACTATCAAAAAGAAATTAAAAAGAAATCGCAGGAAGTAGCGCGCTACGTATTGCCGATCTCTACGACGGCCTATTTATATCATACCGTATCAGGCATTACCCTGCTTCGCTACTGGCGCTTGGCAAAGATGACCGAGACCCCGAGCGAAACCCTCGCTCTCGTCACAGCAATGGTCGATGAGTTACTTCGTGTCGATCCGAATTACCGCATCATCCTCGAAGAACCACTTGCCCCAGAGGACTATCCAGAAGCCGAGTTTCTTTCGATGAATCGCAACGGCGAGGCAAAGGAATTCCGCCGCGAGTTCGATGACTCGCTTGATGGAAGATTCGCTCGCCTCGTCGATTATAAAGTAAATGCCGAAGCAACGCTTGCTTCAAGTGTCCGCGAAGTCCTCGGCCTTTCGATCAATTCGATGAGCGACGAACAAGCGATTGACTTCGCCCTTAATCCTGCAAAGAATACCATCCTCGGCGAAACGATGGTACTCACAACCCAAACAAAGCTTTCAAGAGCGCTTCATAACGTGCACTACACGTTTCGTAAGCGCATCTCCCACGCTGCCGATTCGCAAGATCAACGGCATCGCATGACTCCCGGCTCTCGTCCGGTATTGCATTTGCAATTATCCGACGACACGCCGGATTACGTCACGCCACTTGTCATAGAGCACGCGAGCCAGCAAGCTCAAGATCTATTCTTCGGCTCCATCGAACGCTCCTGGAAAAGTTATGCCCGCTTAAAGGAGCTTGGAGTATCGCAAGAATTTGCAGAGTACATTCTGCCGAATGCAACGGCTGTTCGCTTTACTGAATCAGCAGACTTATTATCATTGCACCACAAGCATGCAATGCGCCTGTGTTATAACTCGCAGGAAGAGATCTGGCGCGCTTCGGTCGACGAAGCTGAGCAGATCCGCCAAACCCATCCGCGCATCGGTAAATACCTCACTCCCCCCTGCAATCTTCGCGAGATGGCCGGCGTCCGCCCCATCTGCCCGGAAGGCGCGCGCTATTGCGGTGTAAAAGTCTGGAAGATCGATCTCAAGGATTACGAACGTGTCATCTGATCGGACGCCATATATTTCCGTTATCACTCCTACCTTCAATCGTGCTCGCTTATTGCCACGAGCTATCGAAAGCATTCTCGCGCAAAGCTTCGATGATTTCGAATATATCATCGTCGATGATGGCTCGACCGATAATACCCATAAAGAAATTCGTGAGTTGATAGAAAGCGATTCCCGCATTCATTACCACCGCTCTAAAAATAGAGGCACTGCCCAAGCCCGCGACCTCGGCTGTTCCGCTGCCAGAGGCTCATACATAACCTTCCTCGATTCTGACGATGAGTACTTACCGAATCATCTCGAATCGCGGGCAGCAATAATCTCGGCTCAACCCGCCATTGAATTGTTGCATGGCGGCGTTGAGATCATCGGCGACCCGTTCGTTGCCGATAAAGACGATCCATCCCGCAAGATCCATATCGATGATTGCATCATCGGCGGCACGTTCGTCATTCGTCGCGATCTCTGGAAACGCATCGGTGGCTTCGGTACCGTGATCTATGGCGACGATACCGATTTCTTCCATCGCGCCGAAACAGCCGGAGCATTCATTGTTCAAACCGATATCCCAAGTTACCGCTATTATCGCACCGAAGAGGATTCGCTCTGCACCATCGCAATGCGAGAAGGCTTCGAAGGGATCTATAACTATAGGAAACACAATATATACCCACAGTGAACATCTTGTACTTAAATTGATGATAATAATAAATCGTTAATTAGTGAAAATTATTCTCAAAGGACTTGCATTCTAAACAATAATTTATTATATTTGTACTACCTTTACGTATCCATTTACGTGGAGAACACACTAATTTATTCATTTGCCAAGGTAACCTTATGAAAAAGTCATTTATATTTCTATCCTTGTTTTTGTTGAGCGTATTTGCTAATAACGCATTTGCTCAGGTTTCTTTTACCTGCCCTTTAAGTAATCAAATCCCGCCATTTGGTATACCTTGGACGGATGCAGGTTGCGTTGATGTACCAATTCCCGGGGGCTCCGGAACTGGTTGTGTAGTAAATGTTTGTTTATGTGAAAGAACTCTTGCTGATGGGACTATTGAGTTTTCCATTAAAAGCATTTGGCCAAAATTTCCGGGATCAAACTGTAATGGCATTTCCTGGCAATTCATTATTGAAACAGCCATAAATGCAGTACCAACAAATGTT